>CAYNPF010000020.1:0-17339 GCA_964398895.1 uncultured bacterium | reverse complement strand
GGGGGCCGATGTTCAGGGTCATCGTCTCACTGCGCACGGTATCGCACCTTCTTCGGAGCCAGCTTCTTCAGGCCGGGGTCGGGCTTCGTGCGCCCCGGCGTGTTGTGCGTGAACGCGACCTCCTCGTAACCCAGCGGCGAGTCCTTGCGCAGCGGCCAGCCCACCCAGCCCTCGGGCAGCAGGATGCGGATGAGGTTGGGGTGCCCGGTGAACTCGATGCCGTAGAAGTCGTAGGTCTCGCGCTCGAGGAAGTCGGCGGTCGGCCAGATCCCGGTCACCGACGGCACGCGCGGGTTCTCCTCACCCACCGCCACCTTGAGGGTCAGGCGCGTGTGGCGCGACAGCGAGAGCAGGCCGTAGACCACCTCGAAGCGCGGCACCCGCGGCAGCCAGTCCACGCCGGAGATCCACGACAGCATGGCGAAGTCGAGCTCGGGATCGTCGCGCAGGAAGGTGCACACCTCGAGCAGGTGCTCCGGCGGCACGTGGAGCGTGTGGTCGCGCACGGCCTCGCCGCTCTGGCGGCGGAAGCCCACGCCGGGGAATCGCTCGTGCAGCCGCTCCTCGATGCGCTCCGGGGTCAGCGGGTTCATGAGGCCCCCTTCTTCCGGCGCTTGCGCACCAGCGGCCCCAGCTCGACGCCGGAGGCCAGGATCTTCTCCTGCAGCTTGATCAGGCCGTAGATGAGCGCCTCGGGACGCGGCGGGCAGCCGGGCACGTAGACGTCCACCGGCAGGACGCGGTCCACGCCCTGGAGGATCGCGTAGTTGTTGAAGATGCCGCCGCTCGAGGCGCAGGCGCCCATGGCGATCGCCCACTTCGGATCGGGCATCTGGTCGTAGAGGCGGCGCAGCACCGGCGCCATGCGCAGGCTCACCCGCCCGGCGACGATCAGCAGGTCCGACTGCCGCGGCGAGGGCCGCATCACCTCGGCGCCCAGCCGCGAGACGTCGAAGCCCGGTCCGAGGTAGCACATCATCTCGATGGCGCAGCAGGCCAGACCCGAGCCCAGCGGCCAGATCGAGTTGGCGCGCGACTGGTTCACCGCCCAGCTGATGAGGTTCTCGGCCCGGGTGAAGAACAGGCTGCTCCGCAACTCCTCCGGCACCTCCTCGAGGTCGGAGGTGCGCGGCGGCACCGGCGGCCGGCCGAGGATGCGGAGAGGATCGTCGTCCACCGGGTCCCGTCGCTCCGTCATGACATGCCTCCGGTCGCGACCGTTCCGGACACCGACCACGCGCTCAGTCCCATTCCAGCGCCTTCGCCTTGAGCAGGTACAGGTAGCCGACGAACAGGATGACGATGAACAGCACCATCTCGATCAGCCCGTAGAGCCCGAGCCGCCGGAAGGCGACGGCCCAGGGGTAGAGGAACACCGCCTCGATGTCGAACAGGATGAACAGCACGGCGACCAGGTAGAACTTGACGTGGAAGCGCCGTCGCGCGTCCCCCACCGGATCCACGCCGCTCTCGTAGGGCATGTTCTTGGCGGGGCTGCGCCGCAACGGGACCACGAACGTGGAGATGAGGATCACCGCCACCACGAACGCCACCGCGAACAGCAGCGCGATCAGAATGGGCAGATACTCGGTCACGCTTCCCCACCCTGCGCATCCGGCCCGCCGCGAGGCGGATCAGGCGCGCGTCTGGAGCCCCTTCACCGCTTCCGTCAGCGCCGGCACGACCTCGAACAGGTCGCCGACGATCCCGTAGTCCGCCACCTTGAAGATGGGGGCCTCGGGGTCCTTGTTGATCGCCACGATGCAACGCGAGGACATCATCCCGGCCAGGTGCTGGATCGCGCCGGAGATGCCCACCGCCACGTACAGCCGGGGCGAGACCGTCTTGCCGGTCTGCCCGACCTGCTCGGCGTGCGGCCGCCAGCCCGCGTCCACCACCGGACGCGACGCGCCGACGCCGGCGCCGAGGGCCGCCGCCAGGGCCTCGATGACCGGGAAGTGCTCCGGTCCCTTGAGGCCGCGGCCGCCGGCCACGATGACCTCCGCCTCGGTCAGGTCCACCTTGCCGCCGGCCGCCGCGCTCACCCGCGGCACCCGCGCCCGCGGCGCATTCTCGTCGAAATCCACCGCCAGCGGCTCGACCGCCGCCGCGCCCGCGCGCTCGATCGCCTCGAAGGCCTTCGGGCGCAGCGAGGCCAGCGCCGGGGCCTGCGGGAAGGCGACGCGCTGCAGCGCCTTGCCGGCGTAGACCGGCCGGGTCGCCACCAGCCGCCCGCCCTCGACCGACAGCGCCGTGCACTCGGTGGCCAGGCCGGCACCGAGCCGCGCCGCCACCCGGGGCGCGAGGTCGCGGCCCATGGTCGAGGCGGGGAACAGCACCGCGGCCGGCTTCACCTGGGCGGCGGCGGCCGCCACCGCGCGGGCGTAACCGGCCGGATCGTACCGGTCGAAGGCGGGGTGCGCGGCGAGGAGCACCCGATCCGCGCCGGCCTCGCCGAGCGGAGCCAGGCCGGGATCGGCGGCGGCCGGGCAGACCCCCACGACCGGGCCGCCCAGTTCCTGCGCCAGGCGCGCGGCCGCGCCCAGGGCCTCGCGGCAGACGGGGCGGACCTGCCCGTCGCGCTGCTCGATGAACACCAGGATGCTCATCCCGCGTCTCCCGTCAGAGGACCTGCGCCTCGTCACGCAGCGCCTGGACCAGCCCGGGCACCGCCTCCACTCCCTGTCCGACGATGCGCCCCGCCGGGCGGGCCGGCGGCAGTCCGAGCGCCACGATCTCGAGCCCCGGCGCGCCCAGCGCGGCCGGCTGCTCCTCGATCGTCTTCTTCTTGGCGGCCATGCGGCCCTTGAGCGAGGCGTAGCGGGGCTCGTTGAGCCCCTTCTCGGCCGTGATCACCGCGGGCAGCGGCAGCTCGACCACCTCCCGCCCCGTCTCGACTTCCCGCTCCACGGTGATCCCGTCCCCGGCCAGCTCGAAGGTCACGGCCACGGTGGCGCAGGGGATGTCGAGCAGTTCGGCCACCATCGGCCCCACCTGCGCCTGGTCGTCGTCCACGGCCTGCTTGCCGAACCAGACCAGGTCGGCCTTCAGGTTCCGCACGACCTCGGCCAGCGCCCGCGCCAGTTGCAGCGGATCGGGGGCCGCGACGTCGGTGACGAGGTGGATCGCGCGATCGGCCCCCAGCGCGAGGACCTCCCGCAGGACCGTGGCCACGGAGGGGCCGCCGATGGAGACGGCCACGATCTCGCCGCCCCCCTGCTGCTCGCGCACCCGCAGGGCCTGCTCGATCGCGTACTCGTCGTAGGGATTCAGCACCCACGTCACGCCGGCGGCATCGAGGCTCCGGCCATCCGCCGTCACCCTGACGCGGGTCTCCGTGTCGGGCACCTGCTTGACGCAGACCACCTGGATCACGAGCACCTCGGGGATCACCCGGCCGCGGGGTCGCGTCCGGACACCGTTCCGTCACGATGCAGCCCGGCACACGCGGCGCCGGGCCCTCTCATTCCACTCCGACCCGCAGTGTGCCCGCGGCCGCCGTCGAGTGTCAAGGCAGCGTGAGCAATCGTGACCGACGAGCGGCCCCGCGCGCGCCTCCCCACGGCACTGCACGGAGTCTTGACGCTTGCGGAACGCCCGTGGGAGAATCGCACTCTGGGAGTTGGCCACTCGCAGGCCCCCGATTGGCCGTCTCCGCAGGGTGGTTTCCTGCGTTGCGGCCGAGTGGACTCATCTTCGCGCGCCACGGCTCTGCCCGTCTCCGGGCGGCCGGGGCGGCTCATCACTCTCCGCCGCGGGTTCCCTGACCGGGGAGGATCCAGGTGATGGGCGGCATCGTCGGCAACGACGTGCTCGGGCAGCGCATCCGCGCTCTGCGGCTGGCACTCCATCTCACGCTCAAGCAGGTCGAGGAGATCAGCGGCCTCTCGGCGACGCACCTGTCGGAGATCGAGCGCGGCCGCACCTCTCCCACCGTCGGCGCGCTGACCCGCATCGCCCGCGCGCTGGGGCGCGACGCCTCCTACTTCATCGAGCCCGAGGAGCTGCCGGACGTCGGCCACCTGACCCACGCCCGCGGCGAGACCTTCGCCTCCCGCGGCGGCGCCCGGGTCCAGCGGCTCACGCGCGGCATTCCCGGCAGCCTGCTGTCCGCCTATCGCGTCACCCTCGGGCCGGAACCGGAGGCCGCGTTCGCCCTGCCCCCCGACGAGGTCCACGGCGACGCCATCTACCTCGTGCGGTCCGGGCGCGTCGCCGCCGAGTTCGGCGCCACCCGGGTCGAGTTGAATCCCTACGACGCCGCCCACGCCCCGCTCGCCCGCCCGCACGTCCTGCGCGCGCTCGGCGGGGAGCCGGCCGAGGCGCTGGCCCTGCTGCGCGAGGCCGACGGCTGGCCCGGCGTTCCGGACGAGGATCGCGCGTCCGCGACCCCGACCACTCCCCCGCCCCCCGAGGCGCCCTGCGATCTCGGCCTGCGCCCGCGGGATCCCTCCGCGCTCGAGCTGGGGCGCCGCGTCAAGGCCCTGCGCATCACGCGCGGGCTCACGCTCAAGGAGCTGGAGGTGCGCGGCGGCATCTCCGCCACGCACGTCTCGGAGATCGAGCGCGGACGCGCCTCGCCCACGGTGGGGGCGCTGGGACGCATCGCCCGCGCGCTGGGGCTGCGCCCCGCCGCCCTCATCGAGGCGCATGTCCTCCCCGAGGTGGCCGTGATGCGCGCCGACGATCGGCCGGCCCAGCGGCTGACCCTGGGCCGCGCCGTGGTCGAGCCCGTGGTCGGCCCGGCCCAGGGGGCGGCGCTGTCCGCGCGGATCGTGCACCTGCCCCCGGGGCGCGAGCCCATGATGGGGCACCGGCACGAGGGCGAGGAGTGGGCGATGGTGTTGAGCGGCCGGGCGCAGGCCTGTGTCGGTGACGCCACCTATCCCCTGCACGAGGGCGACTCGGTCCACTTCCGCGCCTGGCGGGAGCACACCTTCGTGAACGAGGCCGCCGGCTACACCGTGCTGCTGGTCGCGCACCGCCCCCGCTCGTCCGTCTAGCCCGGTCGCCTCAGTAGCCCGCGCGCTTGTCCACCACGTTGCGCAGCGGCTCGCCGCCCAGGTAGCACTCGAGGTTGTCGGCGAACTGCTCGAGCGCGCCCTCCCAGTGGCCGGGTGCGAGCCCGCCCACGTGCGGCGTGAGGACGACGTTGGGCATCCCCCACAGCGGACTGTCGGCCGGCAGGGGCTCCTCGCTCACCACGTCGAGCGCGGCACCCGCCAGCCGGCCGTCGCGCAGGGCGGCGATCAGCGCCGGCTCGTCCACCAGCGCCCCGCGCCCCAGGTTCACCAGCACCGCGCCGGGCTTCAGGCGGGCGAGCCGGGCCGCGGTGATCATCCCGGTGCTCGCCGCGGTGCGCGGGGCGACCAGCACCAGCCAGTCGGCGCGCGCCAGCAGGTCGTCGAGCCGATCGAGGCCCCACTGCTCGTGCGCCGGCGCCGGGTCGGCACACGGGTGGGGACGCACCGCCACCACGTGCATGCCCAGCGCCGCGGCGCGCACCGCCAGCGCCGAGCCGACCGCGCCCAGCCCGACGAGGCCGAGCGTGCCGCCGGCGAGCCGGGCGAAGGCGGGCGGTTCCGTCCACAGCGGCACCTGCCCCCAGCGACGCGCGTGCTGGAGGTCGCGCGCGAGGTGCAGCTTGCGCACGAAGGTCAGCATCAGCCCGAGCGCGTGCTCAGCCATCGCCACCGCGTGCAACCCGCGCGCGTTGGTGATCACCACGTCGCTCTCCACCAGCGCCGGGAACAGTCGCGAGCCCACGCCCGCCGCGGGGACGTGGATCCAGCGCAGGCGACCGGCCCGCGCGAAGTTCTCCGCGTCCACGAGGCCGCCCAGCACGATCTCGGCGTCGGGCAGCAGGCGTTCCGCCTCGTCGCGATCCGCCGGCGAGACGACGCGCACTGCGGGGAAGCGACGCGCCAACGCCGCGACCAGCGCGGGCGGCAGCGTCCAGACCCCCTCGGGGTCGCGCACGAATTCGATCAGGGTGATCGGCATCGGCGAACAGAGTGCCACTTTGTTCGGACTCGTTCCACGTCCCCTTGCGACCGCGACCGGCTCGGCGGACCCGGGCGGTAGAATCGCTCCCGGCCTCTCCACCCCCAACGAACCAGGGAGTCCTCATGCGCAGCCTCCCGCCGTCATCCTCGCGCTCCTCCTCTGCGCCGGCGCCGCCCACGCCCAGGTCGGCGACCTGATCTGGGAGGACAACTTCAACGACCTCGGCAACTGGATCACGCTCACCGGCAACGGCAGCTGGGGCTGGGGCAACGGGGAACTCGAGTACTACCTCCCCGCGAACGTGGACATCGCGCCGGTGCCCGGCGAGACCGGCAACCAGGCCCTGCGCATCGTCGCCCGGCAGGAGAGCGGCGCCGGCATCGCGGACCAGTGGGGCAACCCGCTCAACTACACGTCGGGCAAGGTGATGAGCAAGTCCTTCGTCTCCGTCCGCTACGGCATGATCGAGACACGCGTCTGGGTGCCGGACCTGAACCTCGGTGGCTGACCGGCGGCGTGGCTGCTGGGCACGTCGAACTACGCGTGGCCCCGCTGTGGCGAGATCGACATGATGGAGATGGGGATGAAGCAGGCCTACCGCAACCTGCACGACACCCACAACGGCGGGAACGGCCAGGACAACTCGACCGTCAACCAGTGCACCGGCGCCAACGCGCTCTTCGATTCCGATGCCGCCGTCACCTCCGAGAACCCCTCGGGCGCGGCCAGCCTCTCCTGGGACCCGACCGACGTCTACTGCCGCTTCTACTACAACATGACCAGCCCGCTGAACGGCCGCTTCCTCGTCTACCGGCTCTACTGGTCGCCGGACTCGCTGCGCCAGACCGTGGTGGACGGCGGCGTCGAGCACGACCTCTTCGCCACCCCGTTCGCGATGGACAGCGCGTCCACCGAGTTCCGCGAGCCGTTCTACTTCGTCTTCAATCTCGCCATCGGCGGAGCCTTCACCGACGCCCAGGTGCTCGGTGCCGGTGGCCTGCCCGTGACGATGCCGTTCCCGGCGACGATGTACGTGGACTACGTGCGCGTCTACCGCTGGAAGGGCCAGGGCGAGGTCCACCTCGGCCCGCCGACGCCGAACTACGACAGCTTAGGCCTCTTCACCGACACCACACCGACCCGCAGCGCGATGATCATGGACTCCACCGCCAGGATCTTCGTCTGGGAGAGCACGCTGGTGCCGGGCACGCTCACCCCCTACGAGGGCAGCAACGTGCTGGCGTGGCGGTCGAACGGCAAGGGTTGGTTCGGCGCCGGCATCATGTCGCTGCAGCCGCTGTACCTGTTCCACTTCCCCGACGGCCACTTGAAGTTCCGCATCAAGATCCCGGCCAACGTCACCTTCAAGATCGGGGTCATCGACTCGTGGGGCAACCAGTACTACGTCACCTTCCCCGCCAACACCACGACCTGCGGACTGGCGCCCGACGGCGAGTGGGGCCAGGCGTCCGTCCCGGTCAGCGCCCTGCGCGGCACGGCCATCGACCTGCGCATGCTGAGCTACGCCTTCGTCATCCTCGAGGAGCAGGGTACCGGCTGCGAGTTCGCCGTGGACGACATCTACCACGACGGCGGCGAGACGGCCGGCGTCGGCGACCCCATCCTCGCCACCCCGGCCACGGTGCGACTGGCGAGCGCGCCGAACCCGTTCCGCACCGCGACCGAGCTGCGCTTCGATCTGCCCGAGGCCGGTCCCTACGCGGTCGAGGTCTTCGACGTGGCCGGCAAGCGGGTGCAGGCCTTCCGCGGCATCGGCCACGCGGGCGCCAACACCCTGCGCTGGGACGGCCGCAACGAGGCCGGGCGCGAGGCCGGCGCTGGCGTGTACTTCCTCCGCCTGACGGCCGGCGGGCGCACGGCGAGCCGGCGCGCGGTGCTGGTGAAGTGAGGTAGCACCGCTCCCGCGCGGAAGCGACGACGGCCGCCCGGTCACCCGGGCGGCCGTTCGCGTCCGCGGCACGGCTAACGGTACAGGTCCTTGATCTTCCCCCAGGTCGAGGACTGCGCCGACACGATGGCCCGATCCACGGTCACGCTGAAGTTGTCGCAGTAGAGCTGCGCGTGACTCTGCGCGTCGCCACCGGTCTCGCCGATCAGGAAGAAGCTCAGCCCGCCGGAGACGTCGGGGCCGGCGGTGACCGTGAAGCTGAAGTGCTGCCACACGCCAGGGTTGTTGGCCAGGGCCCAGAGGGGCGAGCCCCCGAGGTAGTCGTGCTTCGTCTCCCCGCCGACCGAGTTCAGCGAAGCGAAGTGGCAGTTCACGACACCGCCCGCCGACATGTCCACCCCCATCGCGTCGAAGGAGATGGTGATCGTCTCGCCGGGCAGCACGATGCCGGAGCCGAAGCCCGTCTGCCGGACCTGGGCGCTGGCCACCGGCGTCGTGGTGTTCAGGAAGGCCATGCTGCTGCCGGCGTGGCGGGCGAGACCAGGCTGACGTTGCCGATCGGGCTCCAACCGGCGAACGTACCCGTCTCGAACCCACCCTTCACGAGCAGCTCGTAGGGAGCGGCCTGGGCGGCTCCCGCGCCCGCGACCAGAACGAGGGCGGTGAGGACGATGGAGACGTTTCTCAAGGACATGGGCGACCTCCCGTGAGCAGGTCCGTTCTCCGGGCGGCAACAGTCGGTCTGTCGGGCTGGAACAGCGCAGGAACTATGCGCTTCCGCCCCGGGAGGATCACCCGCGATTCCCGCCGGTGCGGCACCTTTGTGCGCGCCGGCGCGGTGGCCGAGGCCGGGGGCCGTGGCGGCCCTCCCGGCGCGGCATCTTTGTCCGACCGCGGCGACAAAGTGCCCGCCGCAGCGGGAGGCCGGGGAACCCCCGCCCGCAACACGCCCGGGCGGCGGCGGCACGCGGGCGACGACGGCGCGGCGGAACGACGGGGACGAAGTCCGCGGCGCACTTGCGCGACCGCGAGCCCGTGGTTACAGTCCCTCGGACCGGTCGTCACCACCACGCCCAACTCGGAGGGAACCGCCGCCCATGAGCGCGCGTGCTGCGTCTCTTGCCCTGATCCTGTCGCTGCTGTCGCTTCCTGTTGCCTTCCGCTGCGCCCAGGCCGGCCCATGGCTGCCCGCCCCGGGTGAGTACTGCGTCGAGTTGCGCGGCGGCCTGTTCTCCGCCGACAGCTACCACAACGACGACGGGGATCGCCTCTCCCTCGACGGCAAGTGGGAGGAGCGCTCGGTCCGCGCCACGGTCGAGCTGGGCTGGAAGAAGCGTGCGAGCTTCTTCATGACCGCCCCGTTCATCAGCGCGACGCAGCGCTACGCGACCGGCACCCGCACCAGCACGGGCCTCGAGGACATCCGCCTCGGCCTGCGCTACGGACTGCACCAGGGCACCTCGGCCCTCGCCGCGGAACTCGACTGGCAGGGGCCGCTCGGCTACGACCGCACCTCCTCGGTGTTCGGCGACCCGCTGCGCGACGGCGGCCTCGAGCAGATCTCCCTGTCGCTGCTCTACGGCACGCCGCTGACGAAGCGCGGTTTCTTCCAGATGGGCCTGGGCGGCGGCTACCGCTACCTGGCGCTCGGCGGCTCCGGAAAGCACATCACGAACCCCGAGGACCCCGAGGCCCCGGTGATCGACGAGGCCAAGAACCGCTGGGGCGTGCCGCTGCTCGGCTCGGCCGACCTCGGCCTCTGGCTGACGGACCGCATCCTCGTCGTCGGCCGCTGGTCGGGCACGACGACGGCCTCGCACGGCGATCTGTACCCCGAGCGGACCGTGCACCTCGCCGGCCCGATGCTGCTCTACCGCGTGGACGATCGCCTCGACCTCGTGGCGGGCTCGTGGTCCACGGCCATCGCCCACGACGCGCCGCACTACGACCAGGCCTACGTGGGGATCGTGTTCAAGCAGACGAAGCTGAACCGGACGCAGGGTTTCCTCGGGGGACTCAAGACCCCCTGACGCGACCCGCGCGATCCGACGTCCGAGAGGGCGGGCAGCGGCGGCCCGCCCTCTCGCGGCCACTCGGCGCTGAGGAGGGCGTCCCATCGTTGACCTGAGGCTGCGCCTCCTCCCCTACCTGAAGCGCCACCGGACCGCCCTCCTCCTGGGTCTCGTCTGCGTCGCGCTCACCGACCTCATCTCCCTGACGCAGCCGCAGGTGCTGCGCCACGCGGTGGACGACCTCTACCGCGGCGTGACCGCCGAGAAGCTGGGGCGCTACGCGCTGGTCCTCTTCGGCATCGCCGTGGTCGCCGGCGTGTTCAAGTTCTGGATGCGCCAGGCGGTCATCGGCATCTCGCGCCACATCGAGTACGACCTGCGCAACGACCTCTTCGCGCACCTCGAGCGGCTGCCGGTGGCCTACTTCCAGCGCGAGCGCACCGGCGACATCATGTCGCGCACCACCAACGACCTCGCCGCCGTGCGCACCATGCTCGGCCCCGGGCTCATGTACCTGGTGAACACGGTGGTGACCGCGCTGGTCTCGCTCGGCTTCATGCTGTCCATCAGCCCGAAGCTCACCGGCCTGGCCCTGCTGCCCCTGCCGCTGATCTCGCTCACCGTCTGGTACTTCGGCGCCCGCATCCACGACCGCTTCGAGGAGATCCAGGCCCACTTCTCGAAGCTCTCGGCCCGCGCCCAGGAGAACCTGGCCGGCGTGCGCGTGGTGCGGGCCTTCGCCCGCGAGCGGCGCGAGGTCGAGGAGTTCGCCGCGCTCAACCACGACTACCTCGACCGCAACCTGCAGCTCATCCGCACCTCCGGCCTGTTCTTCCCCCTGCTGGCCTTCCTCTCCGGGCTGGCGGCGCTGCTCGTGCTCTACCTCGGCGGCCGCGAGGTGGTGGCGACCCGCATCTCGCTGGGGCAGTTCGTGGCCTTCACCGTCTACATCGGCATGCTCAACTGGCCGATGGTCGCGCTGGGCTGGGTCATCAACATGTTCCAGCGCGGCATGGCCTCGTGGGGCCGCATCGTCGAGGTGCTCGACGAGCCGGCGGTCGCCGCGAGCGGGGCCCCGGCGCCCGCCGCCGCCCCCGGGGGCGGCACGGGCGAGATCGAGTTCCGGCACCTGGACTTCACCTATCCGGGGGCGACGCGGCCCGCCCTGCGCGACGTCAGCTTCCGCGTCCCGGCCGGGCACACGGTGGCGCTGGTCGGGCACACCGGCTGCGGCAAGAGCACGCTGCTGGCCCTGCTGGCGCGCGCCTTCGAGCCGCCGCCGGGGACCGTCCTGTTCGACGGCCGCGACGTGCGCGAACTCGACCTGCACGCGCTGCGCGAGCGGCTGGCGATGGCGCCGCAGGACACCTTCCTCTTCTCGACCACCGTGGCCGAGAACATCGCCTACGGCGTGCCGCGCGAGGAACGGGCCGAGGTCGAGCGGGTGGCGCGGATCGCCCACCTCGACGAGGACGTGCGCGGTTTCCCGCGCGGCTACGACACCCTGGTGGGCGAGCGCGGCATCACCCTCTCGGGCGGACAGCGCCAGCGCGTGGCGATCGCGCGGGCGGTGCTGCGCGACGCGCCGGTGCTGGTGCTGGACGACTCGCTGTCGAGCGTGGATACCCACACCGAGGAGGCCGTGCTGCACGGGTTGCGTGACGCCAGCGCCGGGCGCACCACGCTGATCGTCTCGCACCGCGTCAGCACGGTCCGCGACGCCGACGAGATCGTGGTGCTCGAGGACGGCGCCGTGGTCGAGCGCGGCACCCACGAGGCCCTGCTCGCGCTCGGCGGCCGCTACGCCGAGCTGCACCGCCGCCAGCAACTCGAAGACGAACTGGAGGCCTCGTGAGCGCGTGGCACGAGGAGGAGGCGGCGGACCGGTCGTACGACCACCGCCTGATGCGCCGGCTGCTCGGCTACCTGCGCCCCTACCGGGCCCAGGTCTGGTTGGCCGGCGTGGTGGTGCTGCTCGACGCGATGGCGCAGCTCGCCGCTCCGCTGCTCACCAGGGAGGCCATTGACCGCGGCATCCGCCGGCACGACCTGGTGCGCCTCGACCAGGTGGCGGTGCTCTACCTGCTGGTGCTGCTGGCGAGCTTCGGGCTCGGCTACGTGCAGAACCAGGTCATGCAGCGGGTCGGCCAGCGGGTGATGATGGACCTGCGCCTGGCGATCTTCCGCCAGCTGCAGCGGCTGCCGCTGGCCTTCTTCGACCGCAATCCGGTCGGGCGCCTGATGACCCGCGTCACCAACGACGTGGACGTGCTCAACGAGCTGGTGGCCTCGGGGGTGCTGGCGCTGTTCGCCGACCTGTTCGCGCTGATCGGCATCCTGGTGGCGATGTGGCGCCTGAACGCCGAGCTGCTCGGCGTGGCCTTCTCGGTGCTGCCGCTGATCTTCGTCGTCACCCTGACCTTCCGCGTCAAGGTGCGCCGCGTCTTCCGCGAGGTGCGCACGCGGCTGGCCCGCATGAACGCCTTCCTCAACGAGAACCTGACCGGCATGAGCACGGTCCAGCTCCTCAACCGCGAGGAGCGCAACCACGCCGAGTTCCGCGTCATCAACGCCGGCCACCGCGACGCCAACCTGCAGGCGAACCTCTACCACGCCATCTTCTTCCCGGTGCTGGAGCTGGTGAGCGCCCTGGCGGTGTCGCTGATCGTCTGGTACGGCGGCCGCCAGGTCATGTGGGCCGGCATCACGCTGGGCACGCTGGTGGCCTTCATCCAGTACACGCAGCGCTTCTTCCGCCCCATCTCCGACCTGAGCGAGAAGTACAACATCCTGCAGCAGGCGATGGCCTCCGGCGAGCGCATCTTCGACCTGCTCGACGCGCCGACCGACCCGGCGGCCGCGGGGCCGGACGACCCGGCGCCGGGCGCGGGGCCGGTCCCCGGCTTCCGCGGCCGCATCGAGTTCGACGGCGTCACCTTCAGCTACGACGGGCGCACCCCGGTGCTCGAGGACGTCACCTTCACCGTGGAGCCGGGCGAGCGCGTGGCGCTGGTCGGCGCCACCGGCTCGGGCAAGACCACCACCGTCAGCCTGCTGCTCGGCTTCTACCGGCCGCAGCGCGGCGAGATCCGCGTGGACGGCCGCGCGCTCGCCGACTGGGACATGGGCGTCCTGCGCCGCCACGTCGGCCTCGTGCTGCAGGACCCCTTCCTGTTCTCGGGCACCATCGCCGGCAACCTCGCCCTCGCCGACCCGGACCTGCCGCGCGAGGCGCTGGTGCGCGCCGCGCGCGAGGTCCACGCCGACCGCTTCGTCGAGCGCCTGCCCGGGGGCTACGACGCCGAGGTGTACGAGCGCGGCGCCACCTTCTCGGCGGGCGAGCGCCAGCTGCTGGCCTTCGCCCGCGCCCTGGCCGCGGACCCGCGCGTGCTGGTGCTGGACGAGGCCACGTCGTCGGTGGACACCCGGACCGAGGCCCTCATCCAGGACGGGCTGCGCCGCCTCATGCGCGGGCGGACCTCGCTGGTCATCGCCCACCGGCTCTCGACCATCCAGGACGTGGACCGCATCGTGGTCCTCCACCATGGCCGCGTCCGGGAGATCGGCACCCACGCCGAGCTGCTGGCCCGCGGCGGCATCTACGCGCGGCTCTACCAGCTCCAGTACCTGGGCGAGCGCAGCCTGCGCGAGCGCCCGTCCCCGGCGGCGGACCCGGCGGAGGCCTGACTCCAGCGGCCCGGGCGACCCCGCCGGAAATCGTTGCCGAACGGGACCGTCCCCTGTAGCCTTCCCTCCAGGCCGCGTTCTCCGAGTCCCTCACCCGTGGGAACCCCCGACCATGCAACTCGGCAGGAAGATCCGGGACCTCCGCCTGCGCCGCGGCATGACGGTGCAGCAGCTCGCCGACGCCGCTCGTCTCTCCAAGGGCTTCATCAGCCAGGTGGAGAACGCCCGCACCAGTCCCTCGCTCGCCACGCTCCAGGACCTGGCCGCGGCGCTCCGCACCTCGGTCGCCTACCTGGTGGCCGACGACGAGCCCACCCCGCACGTGGTGCGCGCCGGCCAGCGGCCGCCGCTCGACATCGGCGATCCCGCCGTGCGGGTCGAGGTGCTGTCGGCGCTGCCCCGGCGCAACCTCGAGCTGCTGCTGCTCGAGCTGGCCCCGGACGCCGGCGGCGAGGGACACCCCCACTCCTACGACGGCGAGGAGTGCATCCTGTGCCTCGAGGGACGCGTCGTCCTGCGCCAGCGGGACCAGGTCTACACGCTGGAGCCCGGGGACTCCTGCCACTACGACGGCCGCACCTCGCACGTCATCCGCAACGCCGGTCCGACGCCGGCCCGGTTGCTGGTGGTGATGACGCCGGCGGCGTTCGGACCGCCGCGCCGCGAGGAGCCGGAACGCAGCGACGCCGGGCCCGTACCGAGCCCGGCGCCGACCGAGTGATCTGACGGGCTAGTAGTCCTCGCCCTCGCGCCGCGGCGCGCCCAGGATCTTCCGCAGGTCCGCCACCAGCGCGCGACCCTGGTCCTCGAGTTCGAGCCGCTTTGCCCAGGAACGGTCCTCGGGCACGGCCCCGGCGTGGAGCTGGACGTGGAAGCGCAGGGAGTTCGTCGTGCCCGACGGCCGCACGGTGACGTGATCGAGGTCCGAACCGAGGTAGTAGCGCACGCCCTCGTCGGGGAACCCGGTCCAGTCCGGGCGGTCGTACTTGCCGGTGTAGTAGACCTCGCTGGCCGTGACCCTGCGCCCGCCGATGCTCACGCCGCCGGCCGCGACGCCACGGTGCACCTCGAGCGCCGTCTCGACCACCGCGCGCTTCTTGGCGTCGCCCTCGATGCCGGCGTACTCGCCGTCGAGCGGATCGGGCTCGTAGTAGTTCCCGAACACGCCCACCGCCGGGTCGGCGTAGATGTGCTTCGCCAGCAGCCCGGTCAGCGTCGTGCCCCGGCTCTTGGCGTAGGCGGCCAGTTCCGCGGTGAGCAGCGCCGCGAACGTGCCGTCCTTGTCGCGCACGTGCCCGCCCGCGCCGAGGCCGCGCTCGGTCGCGGGGTAGCCCGCCGGCGGCCCGCCGAGGATCGAGAAGCCGTTGCTCTGCTCGAAGGTGGCGAGGTTCATCTTGTGGGTGGCCCGCATCGCCGTGGTGTCGAAGAAGACCAGGTCGCACCTGGGCTCGCCGACCGAGCGCCGGCCGTTGGCCACGCGCGGCACCTCGCCCTCGGCCCAGCGCCACGCCTCCGACACGCCGGTCGAGAGCCAGCCGAAGCCGACCCAGGTCTTCAGGAAGCCGATCCCGTGCTTGAGCGCCAGCTTCGGCACCGTGTCGCTGGTGGTGTGACTGAGGGCCACGAACTTGGTGTGCGGATCGAGCACGCGGCCGTGCTTCTCGATCTCGTGCTGCAACCGGTACCAGACCAGCAGCGCCCACAGGTCGTCGGCCGGCATGAGGAAGTGGTCCTCGCTGAAGCGCAGCGACGGCTGGGCGGCGAACAGGCGCTCCTGGCCCCGCGGCGGGTGCACGACCACGCCGCAGCGGTCGGCGTCGGGGTCGGTGCCGATCAGCAGGTCGGAGGCGGCCCAATCGGCGCCGTCGGCCTTGAGCTCCGTCATGGCGATGGCCGCCGAACGCGGGTCGCCGGGATCCGGCTGCTGCTCGAAGCCGGGCGTGTCGCGGAAGGCCGGGAACAGCCCGTCCAGCGGATCCAGCCGGCGGATCGAGTGGAGGTCGGTCACGCCGAGCTCGCCGAGGATGCGGGGCACCGCGCGGCGGCCGGCGCCGTTGAAGGCGGCGTACGCGACCTTGAGCGGCGCCGGGCTGCCCGGGGCCAGCAGCTCCGGAGCGAGCAGGAAGGAGCGGACCTGGGCGATGTGGGCGGTGTGGACGTCCAGCAGGCTCGCCTCGCGACCGAAGTACTCGTTCCCGGGCAGCGGGCTCTTGCCGCCGAGCCACGTCAGCCGCGCCAGCACCTCGGGCGGGGCCGTGGCCAGGTTCACCGGGGCGATGTCGGCCAGCGACAGCTTGAGGATGTAGTCCTTGAGGATGATGTCGCGGTCCTTGTAGGAGATCTGCGCGCCGTTCGGGCCGGACATCTTGAAGCCGTTGTAGCGGTAGTCGTTGTGGCTCGCCGAGATGAAGATGCCGACGTCGGCGTGCAGGTGGGGAATCGCGAAGGTCACCTCGGGGTACGGCACCGCCTCGTCGAACAGATAGACGGACAGCCCGTCGGCCAGCAGCATCTCGGTCACGGCGCGGGCGAAGTGGCTGCCCTTCGTGCGGCTGTCGAACCCGACGACCGCCGTCGGCACCTTCTGCGACCAGCGATCGGGGCGCTCGGCGAGGAACCGGCCGACACCGTGCGCGGCCTTGAGGACCACGATGTTGTTGATCGTGTTCGGGCCCCGCAGGATCGGCGCGTCGAGGTCGGCGCACTCCTTCAGCGCGACGATGGACGCCTTGTCGAAGCCCATGAGGGCGCGGATGCCGCCCGTGCCGAAGCGCACCTCGCGGAGGAAGGCGTTGGCCAGGCCGTCCCAGCGCCCGGCGCGCACGGCCTCGGCCAGGGCTGGCTTGAGCCGGGGCGAGAGGCGGTCCACGGCCGGGTCCTCGAGCCAGGCCTTCAGGTTGGGCAGCACGGAGCGGCGGGCCTCCTGGAGATCCTCGGGCCGCAGGCGGCCGGAGCGCTCCATCTCGTCGAAGTGGGCCTTGAGCCCGCGGGAGGCCTGCTCGATGACGTCGGCGTAGGTCGGGTCGGTGGGATTCGGGGACATTCTCGCCTCGATGGCACTGGGCCGGCTGGAGCGCGGCACGCGGGGTCGCTGGGCGACGAGGGGTGGACCGCGCATAATGTCTTGCGGCACAAGGGACTATGTCGCGCAGCTTAGCGACGGAGCCGGGCCTTGTCAACCGGAGCGGCCGCCGCCGGCCGCTTCACTGCGCTCTTGCGCCCGGTCGGGGGCACGGCTAGCGTGCCGCTCGAGTTGCTGAACGTCGTTCGACCGGGAGAAGACCCATGCGACGCCTCGTCATCCTCGCCGTGATCGTCGTGGCCGCCGTGTTCGCCTGGCGGAGCTACGGCGGCATGTTCACGAAGGGCCCGGAGCACCGCGCGGTGATCGAGAACCGCTCGGACCGCGAGATGGTCGGGATCCGCCTGGAGGTGGGCGGCCGGACCTACCGGCTGGCCTCCCTGCCCGACGGGCAGGATGCGACCTTCCCCTTCCGGGTCGGTGGCGACGCCCACTTCGACCTGACCTGGTCGTGGGCGCAGTCGTCCGGGGAGACGTCGTGGTCGGGCGGGCTCGTGTCGCGGGGCCCGATGGCGCAGCGGCACATCATGACCGTGGACGGCGACGGCAACGTGATCTACCGCGCGGAGGGGCGCTAGCCGGGGCTAGACCCCGTCGAGGAGCGGCCACGTCGCACGACGCCGTCATCTGCGGCCAGACCGCG
>CAYNPF010000019.1:0-17409 GCA_964398895.1 uncultured bacterium | reverse complement strand
AGAGGTCCTCGCGCAGCGTGCCGCGCCTCACCATGTCCTCGAGGTCCTGGTGGGTGGCGCACACCAGGCGGACGTCCACCTCGTGCTCCTCGTTGCCGCCCACCGGCTTGATGCGGTGTTCCTGGATGACGCGCAGGAGCTTGGCCTGCAGCGGGAGCGACAGGTCGCCGATCTCGTCTAGGAACAACGTGCCGCGGTGGGCCTCGTCGAAGAGCCCGCGTCGCGTCGTCAGGGCGCCGGTGAAGGCGCCGCGAACGTGTCCGAACAGCTCGCTCTCGAGCAGGCCCTCGGGAATGGCCGACACGTTCACCGGAACGAAGCGCTCCTCGCGTCGCGGGCTGCGCTCGTGCAGCTTGCGCGCCACCAGCTCCTTGCCCGTGCCGCTCTCGCCGAGCACGAGCACGCTGGTGCGGCTCTCGGCCACGCGCTGCAGTGTCTTGTACACCTCCAGCATGCGCGGCGATCTGCCCACGATGTCCTCGACGCCGGCGTGCTTGTGGATCTCCCGCTGCAGCTGCCGGACCTCCTCCGC
Organism: uncultured bacterium; assembly: GCA_964398895.1. Lineage (GTDB taxonomy): Bacteria > Eisenbacteria > RBG-16-71-46 > RBG-16-71-46 > RBG-16-71-46 > JANXPZ01. The sequence continues at coordinate 16,877 of CAYNPF010000019.1, read as the reverse complement.
CATGTGCCGCTTCTCGATGGCCCGGCGCAGGATTGCGCCCAGCATCTGCATCTGCGGCGGCTTGGCGAGGTAGTCGTAGGCGCCGCCCTTGATGGCCTCCATGGCGGAGTCGATGGTGGCCTGCCCGGTGATGACCACCACCGGGATGTCGGGGTTCTGGGCGCGGACGTGCTCCAGCAACTCCAGCCCGTCGCGGCCCGGCATGCGCAGGTCGGTGAGCACGACGTCGAAGTGGGTCTGGGCGATGCGGCCCAAGGCGTCGTCCACGCTCCCGGAGACCGTGGTGCGGTGGCCGAGCTGCTGGGCCATGTGGGCGATGACCCCGGCCACGGTGAGATCGTCGTCCACCACCAGGATGTGGGCCTGGGGGCGCGGCGGTTCCGGGCCGGGGGGCGGCGGCAGGATGGAGTCGTTCCTCACGGGTGTCCATGATGCGCGTGGGCTTCCCGCGGCGCAAATCCACAGGGCCCGGCCGTACCGGGCGGGGCTGGCAACGGCGCCGCAGCGCATGCCAGCCCGGAGCATTCATGAGCCCTCGCCTGCGGACGCGGCCATCCCGCAGCCTCGGCTTGCGGTTCATGAATGGTCCGGGCTAGGCTCAAGAGGTGATCCGACCCGTCGCGCGTGTCCTCAGCCTCCTGTTCCTCCTGGCCGCGACGGCGCTGCCCTGTGCCGGCGAGCCCTCCGCCGGGGCGGTCATCCCCGCCGCCGCCGAGAGCGTTTCCGTTCCCGACGCGATCGAGCACTACCTCTCCGCCCGGCTGCTCGAGGAGCGGGGCATGGACGCCGAGGCGTTGGAGGAGTACCGACAGGCCCTGGCGCTGGACCCCGGTCGTGCCGCCATCGAACTGCGGATGAGCGAAGCCTACTTCCGCGCCGGGGATGCCGGGCACGCCCTCGACTACGCCGACCTCGCCCTGGCCCACGAGCCCGGTGAGGCGCGCCCCCACTGGATCAAGGGCGGAGCCCTGTTCAACCTCGGGCACCCGGTCCGGGCCCTGGAGGAGTTGCGCGCGGCGGTGGCCGCGGACTCCACCGAGGCCGACTACTGGCGCACCCTCGCCCGGGTGGCCGACGCGCTCGATCGCGTGGACGAGGTGGCCGAGGGCTGGCGTCATGCGGTGGAGATTGACGATGCCGACGGGGAGGCGTGGTTCCAGCTCGCGGCGGCCGAGGCGCGGCTCGGGCACTTCGAGGTGGCCGACTCGGTGCTGGCCGAGGCGCAGGACCTGAACCCGCTGCGTCCCGGCCTGCTCTTCCTGCAGGGCCTGATCCAGGAGGGACTGGGGCAGCCCGGCGAGGCCGTGAAGCTCTACCGCGAGCACCTACGCGTGCACCCGGCGGACCAGGTCACGCGTCGCCGGCTCGTCAACCTGCTCGTCCACGAGGGTCGCCACGCCGAGGCCTACCGCGAAGCGAGCATCGTCCGGGCGGCGCAGCCCAACGATCCGGAGGCGATCGGGGCCGAGGCGGACTTGGCGCTCTACGTCGGCCAGGGCGGCCGGGCCGACGAACTGCTCGACCTGCTCGTGGCCGGCGACCCGGACGATCCCACCCGGGTCATGCGGGCCGCCGGGATCCTCGCGGCGCACGGGCAGTCACGCAAGGCGGTGACCCGCACCGAAGCCTGGGCGAGGGCTCACCCCGAGGACTACCGGGGGCCGCTGCTGGTGGCGAGGAGCCGGTCGGACGCCGGGGACACGACCGGGGCCGTGGCCTTCGCCCGCCGGGCCGTGGCGATGGCGCCCGATTCGCTGGCGCCGCGCTACGTGCTGGGTGGGCTGCTTCAGGCATCCCGGCGGTTCGCGGTGGCCGAGTCCGTCTGGGTCGAGGTGACCCGGCGCATGCCCGAGGCGACGGGGGCGGGCATGGAGCTGGCCTACTGCCGCCAGTCGCAGGGCGACATCGAGGGCGCGGTCAGCGCCCTGCGGACGGTCATCGCCCGCGATCCCGAGAATGCCTCGGCGCTCAACTTCCTCGGCTACCTGTTCGCCGAGCACGACCGGGACCTCGAGGAGGCCGAGGGACTGATCCGCCGAGCCCTGGAGCAGGACCCGGACAACGGTGCCTACCTGGACTCCATGGGGTGGGTCTACTATCGGCTGGGCCGCTTCCAGGAGGCCCGCGAGGATCTGGAGCGGGCCGTGAAGCTGACGCGCGGCGATCCCGTGGTGCTCGAGCACCTGGGCGACGTCTACAAGAGCTTGAAGCTCTTCGAGTTAGCCCGGGAGCAGTACCGCCTGAGCTTGGGGCGGAGCCGGGGCAACGAGAGGGTCAGGGCCAAGCTGTCGGAACTGCACTGAACACCGGGAACCCCTTGTCCGTGGCGGGGTAGGAAGCGTGGGTGAGGAGCCTCTTGCCGATCGATCGTGACGTGTCGGTGCCGCCGGTCCTGAGTCTGTCGGACGAAGACCTGATGGATCGGGTGGCGCGGGACGACGAGAGGGCTTTCACCGAGTTGGTGCGCCGCTTCCAGGGGCGGGTCATCAACCTGGTGAGCCGCGTCCTGAACGATCGGGAGTGCGCCGACGACCTGACGCAGGAAGTCTTCGTACGGGTGTACGTGCACCGGCGGAACTACCGGCACGGGTCCAAGTTCTCGACCTGGCTCTTCACCATCGCCGCGAACCTCGCCAAGAACGAGATCCGCCGGCGGGTGCGGAAGCGGAACTGGTTCAGCCTCGACGCGCTGCAGGAGGTGGTGAAGGACGGCGCGATGCAGTTCGCCGATCCGACCGAGGGGCGGGAAAGCTCGCTCGAGCGCGAGCAGCTCCAGACCGCGGTGGGACGGGCGATCGCGACGGTGCCGGAGAAGTACCGGCTGGCCCTGGTCCTGCGGGACATCGAGGGGTTGCCGTACGAGGACATCGCCCAGGTGCTCGGCATCCCGGGCGGCACGGTGCGCTCGCGCATCAACCGGGCGCGCGGGATGCTGAAGCGGAAACTCCAACCGCTGTTGGAGAAGACGGAGACGTCATGAGTTGCGACCGGGCCCGCCGGCTCTTCGGAGCCTGCTGGGATGACGAGCTGACACACGCGGAACGGGAGTGGCTCGAGGCCCACCTGGCCGCCTGCGCGCGCTGCCGGAGCGAGTACGATGCGTATTCCCGGGCGCTCGAGGTCGTCGGCGCGCTGCCGCGGGTCGAGGCGCCGCCCGACCTGGCCGAGCGCGTGGTCGCACGCGCCCGCCACGCCGCGATGGTGCCGGACGCTCTGGGCGGGCGGTCGCTCCGCTGGGTGCCGGCGGCGGCGGCGGCCGTGGCCATCGTCCTGACGGTGGCCGTGATGCTGGCCGTGCCCCACGCGCCGTGGCGCGGGAATGTCCCGGGCGCGACCTCGCCGCTGGTGGCATCCCGCGGCGAGCCGGCGGTGCCGGTGCTGGTCTCCAATGCCGCTCCGACCCGGGGTGGTGCGCGGCAGGGGAATCGCGCGGGGAAGGATGGCATCGTCGCCGACGATCCGTTCGACCACGGCGCGGACGTGGAGTTCATCCTCGACCCGGTCAACGTGACGCGCGGTCGCGCGACGGTGTCGCATGCCGGCACGCGGCAGGCGGACGCGGAGGGCGAGCGGGCGATCATCAGCTTCTGAGGCGGAAGGTCACGGCGGTGATGCGACCTCGGGTCCCTCTGGGGGCGGGCCGGGCAGTCCCGGCCTGCCTGTTCGCGTTGTGGCTGGCGGCTCCGGTGGTACCGGCGAGGGCGGCGGACGTGGACGCCGTAGCCGAGCGGGCCAGCCAGAGCGTGGTGACCGTCTTCGCCCAGCGCACGCTCGAACGCCCCATGCGCCAGACCGGACGGACCGAGCGCCGTACGCGCACCCGTGTGGGCTCCGGCGTCGCGGTGGAGGCGGACGTCGTCCTCACCACGGCCAGCGTGGTGAAGGGCGCCGAGCGGGTTCTCGTCCGCACGTCCAACGGCCTGCAGGTGGAGGCGACGCTGGCCGGCGTGGACACGGTGTTCAACGTGGCGCTGCTGCGCGTGCCCAACCTGCGGCTGCCCTGGCTGCGCGTCGGCGAGACGCCGGCGCGCCTGGGCGAACAGGTGATCGTCGTGGGGACGTCGTACCGGGCGCAGACCACGCGCTCCGTCGGCACGGTGGAGTTCATCTACCGGGAGCCGCGCACGTCGCTGCTGCAGCTCACCAACATCGTGCAGCCGGGCAACAGCGGTGCTGCCGTGCTCAACACACAGGGGCAGCTGGTCGGGATCGTGCAGGGCGAACTGGGTGGGGCCGACGCCGGCGGCGCCCGGGGCGCGGCGCGGCGCCGGCCCAGCGGGATGAGCTTCGCCATGCCCGTCGGGCAACTGCGGCCGGTCTACGAGAGCCTGGCGCGGCGGGGCCGCATGCCGCACGGCTTCCTGGGGGTGAGCACGTCGGCCGAGGTCGTGCGCAGCGAGAGCGACGGCGAGCCGGTCGGGCTCGGCGCCCGCGTCGAGAGCGTGCGTCCGGGCGGCCCGGCGGCGCGCGTGGGCCTGCGACGGGGCGACCTGATCGTGGCCTTCGAGAACGAGCGCGTGGACTACCCCGAGCAGCTCGCCCGCTGGGTCTCCGAGACGCGACCAGGCACGGTCGTGAAGCTGGTGTGGGTCCGGGACGAGACGCAGCGCGAGGGAACGGTCAGCGTGGGCGAGGCCGCGGACACGCTGCCGACGCGGACGCCGTCGGCGCCGCGCTCCTCCGCGGGGATGTCGGCCGGCGGCGCGACCGCCGCCCGTGACAGTTCCCGGCGCTGAGCGACCGCCGATGCGGCGGCTCCGAAGAGCCTTCGCCACCGGGCGCCACCACCCTATACTGCCGCGCATGAGCGATCTGCGGCTGCGCTTCCCCGGTCCCACCGCCACCACGCAGGTCCGGGTGCGACGTGGGGGACTGGACGGTCTCGGCGGCTTCGTCCGCCGCCTCGCCGGAGCCCGCCGGGTCGTGGTCGTCAGCGACGCACGCGTGGCCCGGCTGCACGCCCCGCGGGCGCTGCGCTCGCTGCGGCGCTCCGGCTGTGCGGCGCGCCTGGTGCGGATCCCGGTCGGCGAGCGCAGCAAGAGCCCTCAGCGCCTGGCCGGGCTGTGGGCGGCCTTCGCCGACTCGGGACTGGACCGTGCCGACGCCGTCATCGCCCTGGGTGGCGGCGTCACCGGCGACCTCGCGGGCTTCGCGGCCGCGACCTACCTGCGCGGGTTGCCGTGGTTCGCGGTCCCGACCTCCCTGCTGGCGCAGGCGGACAGCGCGATCGGCGGCAAGACCGCGGTGGATCTGCCGGTGGGCAAGAACCTGGTCGGGGCCTTCCACCAACCGCTCGGTGTCCTCGTGGATCCCGACCTGCTCGCGAGCCTGCCGGTGCGTCAGCGGCGGGCGGGGCTGGCCGAGGTGGTCAAGACCGCTCTGGCGGTGGACCGGGCCCTGTTCGACTGGGTGGAGCGGAATGCCCTGGCCCTGGCGGCAGGTGATCCCGCCGCCCTGGCCGGGGCGGTCGCCCGCTCGATCCGCGCCAAGGCCCGGGTCGTTCAGGCCGATGAGCGGGAACGCGAGGGGGGAAGGCGCACGGCCCTGAACCTCGGTCACACCACGGCCCACGCCCTCGAGGCGCTGACGGAATACCGGACCCTGCTGCACGGTGAGGCGGTGGCGCTCGGGCTGCGGGTCAGCACGGCCATCTCCGTGCGGGAATGCGGCTTGCCCGTCGAGGACCGGGTTCGGCTGGAGACCCTGCTCGATCTCTTCGGGCTTCCGGCGAGGCTCCCGGCCATCGCCTCGTCGCGCATCGTCGAGGCCATGCAGGCCGACAAGAAGCGTCGCGGTGGTCGGGTGCGGTGGGTATTGACGCCCCAGGTGGGCCATGCTAGCGTCCCGCGCCTGATTTCCGGGCGTCTGGTGCGTTCCGCTCTGCGAGAGTACGGATCCGCGGAATGAGGCCAACGTGAAGCGAATCCTCATACTGCAGGGCCCGAACCTGAACGCCCTGGGGAGCCGGGAGCCGACCGTCTACGGGCGGGAGACCCTCGACGAGATCCAGCAGCGGCTCGAGATCCTCGCCAGGCAGTTCGACTGCGAGGTCGAGTGCCGGCAGAGCAACCACGAGGGCGTGCTCTTGGACGCTCTCTACTCCGCGAAGGCCCGGGCGGACGGTGTCCTTCTGAACCCGGGCGGACTGAGCCATACGAGCGTTGCCCTGAGGGATGCCGTGGCAGCCTCGGGGCTTCCCGTCGTCGAGGTGCATCTGAGCAACCCCAGTGCTCGTGAGGCATTCCGGCACTCTTCCTTGATCTCCGGGGCCGCCGTTGCGGTGGTCCAGGGATTCGGCCCCGCTGGCTATGAACTGGCGCTGCGCGGGCTGGTGGGAGTCCTCTCCCGTGAAGACCAATAAGGCCAAGCGTGGCAACCCCGTGAAGCCCGCAGTCCGGGCGGACAAAGCCATGAAGTCACTTCCCGAGGGAACCGATAACCTGCAGGGTGCCATGCTCGGGTCCGGGGGACTGGCGGAGATCCGCCATCTCATCCGGCTCGTGCAGCGCACCGGAATCGGCGAGCTCGAGGTCAGTTCGGGACAGCGGACGGTACGCATCGCCGCCCACGCGCCGCTGGCGGTGGGGGCCATGCCCGTGACGCCCGCGGCAGCGCCCGCTCCGGCGGCGTCCAGGCCGGAGCCGGTCGCGGCGGCGGCCGCGGACCCGAAGCCGGCCGAGGACTTGTCCGTCATCGTGTCTCCGATGGTCGGGACCTTCTATCGGGCCCCGGCGCCGGACGCGGATCCGTACGTCGAAGTGGGCGACATGGTCGAGGTGGGCCAAACGGTCTGCATCGTCGAGGCCATGAAGCTCATGAACGAGATCGAATCCGACTTTCGGGGCCGGGTGGTGAAGATCCTGGTCGAGAACGCCCAGCCGGTCGAGTTCGGGCAGAAGCTGTTCCTGATCGAGCCCGCGTGAGCCCGGACCGGGCGCACGAAGGAAGCCGTTCATGAACATCCGCGCCGTGCTCGACAAGATGATCGCGGCCCACGCCAGCGATCTGCACCTGAAGGCCGGTACCGCGCCGGTCGTGCGGGTGGACGGGGTGCTCTACACGCTCGACGAGCCGGCGCCCACGGCGCCGGAGCTGCGGGACGCGGTGGACCAGTTGCTCAACGACGAGCAGCGGCTCTACTTCTCGACCCACAGCGAGATCGACTTCGCCTTCGGCGTCTCGGGGCTGGCGCGCTTCCGCGCCAACTGCTTCATGCAGCGCGGCACGCCGGCCATGGCGCTGCGGCACGTTCCGGTCGAGGTTCCCAGCCTCGAGGACCTCATGCTGCCGCCGGTGGTCCGCGAGCTGGCGTTCTCGCCGCGCGGGCTGGTCCTGGTCACCGGCCGCACCGGTTCGGGCAAGTCAACGACGCTGGCGGCGATGATCGACGCCATCAACCGGGTCACCACCCGCAACGTCATCACCGTCGAGGATCCCATCGAGTTCCTGCACCGCGACCGGCTGTCGTTCATCCACCAGCGCGAGGTGGGGCTCGACACCCGCTCGTTCCACGACGGCCTCAAGTACGTGCTGCGACAGGATCCCGACATCATCCTGGTCGGCGAGATCCGCGACCTCGACACCATGAGCACGACGCTGATGGCCGCGGACACCGGGCACCTGGTGCTCTCGACCCTGCACACCACCGACGTGGTGCAGACGCTGCAGCGCATCATCTCGTTCTACCCGCCGCACCAGCACGACGAGCTGCGGCTGTCCATCGCCTCGAACCTGCGCGCGGTGATCTCGCAGCGGCTGGTGCCGCGCCGCGACGGGGCCGGCCGGGTGCCGGCCGTCGAGGTCATGGTCAGCACGCCGACGGTGCGCGAGTACATCATGAGCCCGGAGCGGACGCCGATGCTGCACACGGTGGTCTCCGAGGGCATGACCCAGTACGGCATGCAGACGTTCGACCAGTCCATCATGTCGCTGTTGCGCGAGGGCTTCATCAGCGAGGAGGAGGCCCTCAAGAACGCCAACAACCCGAACGAGCTGGCGCTCAAGCTCAAGGGCATCGACGCTTCCTCGGACCGCACCTGGCAGTCGCTCGAGGGGGCCTCGCCCGCCGGCGAGACGGCACCGGCCGGCGGTGTCGTCGCCGGTGCTCCACCGAGTCGCGCCAAGCCCGTTCCACCCAGCGAGGGGTTCCTGAACTGATGTTCCGCAAGGTCCTGGTGGCGAATCGTGGGGAGATCGCGCTGCGCGTCATCCGCGCCTGTCGCGAGTTGAGGATCTCGACCGTGGCGGTCTTCAGCGAGGCCGACCGTGACAGTCTGCACGTGCGTCTCGCCGACGAGTCCGTGTGCATCGGACCGCCGCAACCGGTGCAGTCCTACAACCACATCGCCCGGATCATCTCGGCCGCCGAGATCGCCGGGGCCGAGGCCATCCACCCCGGGTACGGCTTCCTCGCGGAGAACGCGCACTTCGCCGAGGTCTGCGAGTCCTGCGGCTTCGCCTTCATCGGACCCACCGCCGAGATGATCCGGCGCATGGGCGACAAGGTCGAGGCCCGGCGCACCATGCAGGCGGCCGGCCTGCCGGTGGTCCCGGGCAGCGAGGGGGCCGTCGCCGACGTGGACGAGGCGGTGGTCCTGGCGCGGGAGATCGGCTTCCCGGTCATCATCAAGGCGGCGGCAGGTGGGGGCGGGCGCGGCATGCGGGTGGCCTGGGACGAGAAGCAGCTCCGCATCAGCTTCGGCATCGCCCAGGCCGAGGCCGGCGCGGCGTTCAGCAACGACGCCGTGTACCTGGAGAAGTTCATCGTCCGGCCGCGGCACATCGAGTTCCAGCTCTTCGGCGACGGCCGCGGCAACCTCGTGCACCTCGGCGAGCGCGAGTGCTCGGTCCAGCGCAACCACCAGAAGCTGATCGAGGAAGCCCCCAGCCCGCTGCTCACCGACGAGCAGCGCCGTCACATCGGCGCGCTGGCGGTGCGCGGGGCGCAGTCCATCGGCTACCGCGGCGCGGGCACGATGGAGTTCCTCTTCGACCAGGACGGCTCCCACTACTTCATGGAGATGAACACTCGCATCCAGGTGGAGCACCCGGTGACCGAGGAGGTGACCGGCCTGGATCTGGTCAAGGAGCAGATCCTGGTGGCGGCCGGCGAGCCGCTGTCGGTGACGCAGGACGACGTGCGCTGGGAGGGGCACGCCATCGAGTGCCGCATCAACGCCGAGGACCACGAGCACGGCTTCCGGCCCAGTCCCGGCAAGATCACCTACTTCTACCGTCCCGGCGGTCCCGGCCTGCGCATGGACAGCCACGTCTACACCGGCTACACCGTGCCGCCGTTCTACGACTCGATGATCGGCAAGCTCATCGCCCGCGGCAAGGACCGCCCCGAGGCCCTGCGTCGCATGGAGATCGCACTCGAGGAGCTGATCGTCGAGGGGATCAAGACCACGATCCCGTTCCACCTGCTCGCGCTGCGGACCGAGGCGTTCCGACGCGGCGATCTCGACACCCACTTCGTCGAGGCGCTGCTGGGCACCGGGCGTCCGGCCGAGGCGGCGGCGCCGGCCACCGGCTAGGTCGCTCCCCGGGTCCGGGCGATGGCGGTGCGCGTCTCCGTGCGGCTGACCCCCGCGGTCGGCCGCGTCCCGGCCGGCGGCACCGTGGTGGCCGTGGACGTGCTGCGGGCCACCAGCGTGCTCACCGTCGCCCTCGCCCACGGCGCCGGCCCGATCGTGGCCGCGGCCACCCCGGACGAGGCGATGGCCCTGCGGGCATGTCACCCGGGGGCGCTGGTGTGCGGCGAGCGCGACGGGCGGAGGTTGCCCGGCTTCGATCTCGGCAACTCGCCCTTCGAGTACGGCCCCGCGGTGGTGGCCGGCCGCACCCTGGTCTTTGCCTCGACCAACGGCTCGCAGGCGCTGCGGGCCGCCGTCGGGGCGCGCCGCGTCCTGCCCGGGGCCTTCGTCAACGCGACGGCGGTGCTGGAGGCGGTCGGCCGCGACGAGGAGATCGTCGTGATCTGCGCCGGCAAGCTCGGCGACTTCTCGCTCGAGGACGCCGCGATGGCCGGCTGGCTGGCGGAGCGGCTGGCCGCCCGCGGTGCGCGCCTCGACCGCGCCGCCGCGCTCGTCCGCGACCTGGCGCCGCGCGATGCCGGCGACGTGCGGCGTCTGGTGCAGGGCTGCGCCCATGGCCGCTATCTGCGCTCGCTCGGTCCCGACTACTCGCGCGACGTCGAGTTCTGCGCCGGCCTCGACACCGTCGGCCGGGCCTTCGTGCTCTGAGGGATCAGCTCCGCCGGGCGCGCGCCATCATCACGCCGCCCACGGCGCCGAACACCAGGTCGCCCAGCCAGCCCGCCAGGTACGGGTTCAGGGCCCCGCTGTGGCCGAGCGCCTGCCCGGTGCGCAGGAGCGCGTAGTAGCCGAACGAGATGGCGATGGACAACCCGAAGCCGAGCGCGGCGCTCTGCATGCGCAGGCGGGTGGCCAGGGGGGCGCCGATGAGGATCACGATCAGGTTCACCAGCGGGAAGGCCAGCTTCACCTGGAGGTCCACCAGATAGTTGGCCACGCGGGCGCCGCTGGCCCGCAGCCGGTGGACGTAGTTCCACAGCTCGACGAAGTTCATCTCGCCGGGGTTGCGGCTCTCCTTGGCGAAGTCCTCGGGGCGCTCGCCGATGCCGTTGATCGCCATGCGCCCGAAGGGCATCACGCGCTCGCGCCCGCCGCTGAAGTCGCGCAGGTAGCCGGAGGAGAACACCCAGCGCTGCCCGTCCCAGCTCGCCTCGGCGGCGTCAATGCGCCGCACCAGCTCGCCGTCGTGGAACTCCTGCAGCGACACCTCGTGCATGCGCTCCTCGTTCACGAGGTAGAGCCGCATGTAGAAGATGCGGCCACCCTCCCCGAGGTAGGTGACGTCGGCGCGCTCGGTCACCTCCTGGCGGTGGATGCCCTGGATCTGCTGGTCGTAGAGCTGGTCGCGGGCCAGGTTGGTCCGGGGCACGACCAGTTCGCTCAGGCACATCGAGATCGCGGCGGCGAGCACCGAGATGACCAGCACCGGACCGAGGATCCCGACCAGGGACTTGCCGGCGGTGCGCATCGCCGTCAGCTCGTTGAACTTGTTGAGCTGCCCCAGTCCCAGGAAGGTGGCGAGCAGCAGGGCGATCGGCATCACCTGCACGACCCACTCGGGCAGCCGGTAGAGGTAGTAGCGGACCACCAGGGCCATGGGGGCGTGGTGGTCGAGGAAGACGTCGAGCTTCTCGAACACGTCCACGACCACGAAGATGGCCATCACCCCGATCAACCCGAGCAGCAGGTAGACGAGGAATTCCCGCAGCAGGTAGCGGTCGAGGATCTTCACGCCGTCCCCTCCGGGCGGGAGGCCGGCAGGGGGGGAGGGGTGCGGCGCAGCGGCAGCAGTTCGACCGCGCGGAGCGTGGCGAGCACGCCCCAGAGGCCGAGGACGATGTTGGGCAGCCACATCGCCAGCCACGGGGGCAGCAGCAGCCGGTTGGCCAGTTCCTCGCCACCCACCAGGCACAGGTAGTAGAAGAGGAAGAAGGCCACCGAGACGAAGGCCACCGCCGGTCCGGCGCGGCGTACCCGCATGCCCAGCGGGGCGCCGAGCAGCACGAACACCACGCAGGCCGCGGGCAGGGAGAACTTCTTGTGGTACTCCACCGACAGCTCCCCGACCCGCCGCTCCAGGGCCTTGTGCTCCAGCCGCCACAGGTCCATCTCGCTGCGCAGACCCGGGTTCTCCTGCATGGCCAGTTCGAAGGCCGGGCCGGGACGGGTGGCGCCGTGGAAGCGGCCGAGCAGCGCCGTCCACCAGGGCACGTCGGGCGGGGCCACCGCGTCCACGTCGGCGGGGGAGAGCCCGAAGGCGGCGAGGCGGGACCGGTGCTGGGCCCGCGAGACGCGGTTCTGCTCGAGCACCCGGGCGCGCTCGTCCAGCAGCTGCCGGGCGCTCATCTCGCGGTCGCTGCGCGTTTCGCGTACGCTGCGCTCCAGGATCGCCCCGGCACCGGCGATGTGCAGGGTGTGGGTCTTGAACACCATGCGGCGGTACTTGCGCGAGCCCCCCTCCTCCGCGGGGATCTCGTGGATCTCGCCGTCCTTCAGTTCGAGCACGGCGGTGAGTCCGTCGGGCGTGTAGGTGAGGAAGCCGCGCTTGGCCAGGATCAGGTTGGGCGGCCCGCCGGCGTTCATCTGGTAGATGGTCACGCCGCGCATCTCGTTGGTGCGGCCGTTGACCGACTGGACGAGCAGGTTGTACCCGGGGAAGTCGGTGATGAACACTCCCTCCTGGAGCTTCACCGTCGGCCGCATCCGGCCGATGTTGATCATCAGGTTCATGAAGGAGTGGTTCGCCTCGGGCAGCACGTGGTTGTTGAACAGCGTCAGGCCGCAGGCCACCAGGGTCGCCGCCACCAGCGGTCCGACCAGGATGGAGACCGGGTTGACGCCGCCGGTCCGCAGGGCCGTGATCTCGTTGTCCTGGGAGAGGCGGCCGAACGTCATGAGCACCGCCACCAGCACCGCGCAGGGCACGGAGAGGGCGACGATGTAGCCCAGGGACAGGAGGAACAACTGGGCCACCACCAGGGGGGACACCCCCCGGTTCACCACCAGATCGAGGTAATCGAAGAGGACGTCCATCTCCAGGATGAACGTGACCACCCCGAAGCCCAGGAGCAAGGGAACCAGATGCTGTTTCAGGATGTAAGAGTGGAGGATACGCACGGCTGCGCAGCCTACCTCATGGGTCGGGACAGGGGCGACGGAAATCATTCCAAGGTCTTTGACCCGCAGGGTTTGCCCTGCTAGGGTCACGGGCTGCGCCTCCCCCCGTGGAGGCGCAGACGTTTTGACGCCCGCATGCTGAGTGCCCTACCGGCCCTGCTCGTTCTCATCGGGTTTCCCCACTTCGGGTTGAAGCCCGGCCGGGTCGTGTCCGCCGCGGACTCGCTGCCCCCGGTCTGGCACAGCGCCTCGCGACTGGCCCTCGAGGACCGCTTCGTGCTGGGAACCCTGCGTTCGCTGCCGATGCGCGGCCCCGGTCTTCGTCTCAACAACGACCCGCGCGTCCTGCGGGTCAGCCTGGCCACCGACTCCGGTCGCGTCGCCGTGGCTCCGATGGTGGGGGACGTGACCCTCGAGCCCGGGGCCTCGCGTTCCCTCTCGGTGTTCTCGCGCGAGTCGGCCCGGCTCGCCTTCCAGCGACAGTGGCGGGCGCGATCCCTCAAGGACATCAACAGCCGTCCCGGCGCCACGACCGGGGCGCCGGCGACCGGGCTCTCGTTCAAGCTGCCCTCGCCGCTGCCCTCGCGGGTGCAGAGCTGGCTCGGGCCGGGCGGTCCGGCGCTGAACGTGGCCGGCTCGGAGAACATCCGTCTCTCCGGCACCAGCGACTGGACCAATCGGCAAACGGTCATGCTGGGCCAGCGGCGCTCGATGTTCCCGACCCTGAACATGCAGCAGGACCTGGACATCCGCCTGGAGGGGCAGCTCTCCGACCGCATCAAGGTCAACCTGCTGCAGAACTCCGCCAACCAGATCCCCCTCGCCAACCGCATCGCCATCAACTACAAGGGCGACGAGGACGACCTGGTGCAGGAGTTCGACCTCGGGAACACCAACCTGACCCTGCCCGGCACGCAGTACGTGTCCTACAGCGGCCGCAACGAGGGTCTGTTCGGCATCAAGTCCACGCTGCGCTACGGCCCGCTGGACCTCACGGTGCTGGCCAGCAAGCAGGAGGGCAAGAGCGAGCGCGCCAGCTACTCGGGCGGCGCCACCGCCACCTCGCAGACCATCGCCGACTTCGACTACGTCCGCGGCGTCTACTACTTCCTCTACGACCCGAGCGACGCCACCCTCGACATCGACGAGACCAGCATCAAGCTCTACCGCGACAACGCGGACTACACGACCAACCTGACCACCGTGACCGGGCGGGCGTGGGTGGATCTCTCGCTGGGTGCCACCGCGGCGGCCGACACCACCCACTCCGTGCTCGGCCAGTTCACCCAGCTCAAGGCGGGCTCGGACGGCGACTACGAGATCCTGCGCGACGTCTACGGGCCCAACTTCAAGATCATCCGCCTGGCGCGGCAGATGAGCGGCGAGCAGCGCCTCGCCGTGACCTACCGGGCGCGCTACGTGGACGCCGGCGGCAACGGCGTGGGCGAGTACCGGGCGATGGGCACGGACGACGCGGTGCCCGACGCCAACGGCGTGCAGGCGATCCAGATGAAGCTGCTGCGTGTCCCCACCCTCAAGCTGGTGGCGGCGGCCGCGGCCCCGGGGACGAGCGTCAACGACCGGCTCTTCGTGACGGACACGACGCTGGCGCCGTTCAACCGGGTCCGCGAGCTCGAACTCCGCAACTTCTACCAGATCGGCGGCCAGGGCATCGACCCCGGCTCGTTCAGCCTCAAGGTCTACCGGACCTACGCGGAGCCGAAGGTCTACAACGAGCCGACGAAGGGCTTGCCCTATCTCGAGGTGATCGGCCTCGACAACTACGACGAGAGCAGCGGCACTCCGGCGCGGGGCCATGACGGCGAAGTGGATGGCACCGCGGTGAACTCCAGCACGCTCGCCCGGGCCTTCGTGGACTTCAAGAACGGCGTGCTCTTCCTGCCCGACCTGCGGCCCTTCGCGCCCCGGCTGGGTCCCTCGGGAAGGTGGTTCGACCGGGCGATCAGCGCGCTGCTGTTCCGGCGCGACTCGCTGGTGGGGACCACCAGTCCACTGGACCAGAGTGGGGACAACCCGGCCAACACGCTGATCTACGACGGCTACAACCCCACGCGCAGCCAGAGCTCGGCCTACTTCATGGAGCTGGAGTACAAGGCCTCGCAGGTGCAGGGGGAGATCCCGCTCGGGCGCAGCAACATCCTCGAGAGCTCCGAGGTCGTCACCGTCAACGGCGAGCAGTGGGTGCGCGACCGCGACTACACGATCGACTACGACATTGGCACGGTGACCCTCAAACGCCAGGTGCCCAGCGGCGCCCAGCTGAACGTGAACTACTCCTACGCGCCGCTGTTCCAGCAGGCGGGACGGACGCTGGTGGGCAGCGCCTTCACCGTTGCCGGGCGCGACAAGAGCCTGGGCGGAGCCTTCCTCTACGAGAGCAAGGGGGCGCAGGACCTCCGCCCGCGGCTGGGCGAGGAGCCGTCGCGCAGCCTGATCACCGACCTGAACACCGCGTGGACCTTCCATCCCGACTGGATGACCCGCCTGGTGGACCGGCTGCCGGGCGTGCGCACGACCGCGGCCTCGATGCTGTCGGTGCAGGCGGAGGTGGGCGTGTCCATGCCCAATCCCAACACCCGCAACGAGGTCTACGTCGACGACATGGAGGGCACTCGCGACGCCGTGTCCCTGGCCATGGCCCAGGAGCGCTGGAACAGCTGCAGCGCTCCGCTGCGCCGGATCTCCGAGGGCGTGAACTGGTCGCTGACCAGCCACGAGTACATGGCGGCGACCGATACGCTGCGCAACGGAGAGTTGCGCTGGTACTCGCCCCCGTCCGCCGTCAAGGAGCGGGATCTCAAGCCCAACCTGAGCGACGCGCAGGGGGGCCGCAACCCTCACCAGGTGCTGTGCCTGAGCATGCCGCGCCGTCCGCACACCGTGCCGGGCGACTCGACGCGCCTGTGGGGCGGCGTGACCACGCTGGTGGACCAGGCCGGCCTCGATCTGTCCCGCGCGCAGTTCATCGAGCTGTGGGTGAACGACTTCAACGACCTGCACGATCCTGGCGACGGCAAGGGGCGCGTGCGGGGCCGTCACGTCCGGCTCCACGTGGACCTCGGCTCGGTGAGCGAGGACCAGATGCGGGCGCCGGACGAGCCGCCCAACAACCTGCTCGACACCGAGGACAAGGTCCGCGACAACGTGCTCACCGAGGAGGAGGACACCGGTCTCGACGGCATCGCCAAGGTGGACTCGGGCAAGGTGCGCGACCTCGTCCGCGCCAGCGCCGAGGATCCCGAGGGCGACAACTTCTACCCGCCCGACGCGAAGGTGAACACCAACGAGGCGATCTCGGTGGATCCCACCACTGGGCGGCGGTGAACGGGACCGAGGGCAACCGCACGAACCGCACCACTCCCGACACCGAGGACCTCAACCTGAACGGGGCCCTCGAACTCAGCAACGACTACGTCGAGTACTCGGTGGACCTGGGCAACGTCGCCGCCGACGCCCCTTACCTGGTGACCGACGTCCAGCGCGACTTCGGCCCGGCGTCGTCCACGCCGGTCTCCACCGTCGGCACGGACAACGGCTGGCGGCGCTACCGCATCCCGCTGAACGACACGCTGGCGGTGTCCTTCGGGAACCCGAACCTGGCGCTGGTCCAGCACGTGCGGGTGTGGGTGGAGGGCGTCGTCGAGTCCGACTCGTCCACTGCCCAGATCCGCAAGCCGCTGCTGATGCTGGGCGGGCTCGACATCGTCGGCAGCCGCTGGGAGAAGACGGCGCTGGACTCGGCCGCGCTCACCGCGCCGCTGACCACCATGACGCTGAACTCCGTGAACTCGGTGGACAACGCCGACGTCTACGTGGCCCCCTTCGACCCGGGCGAGACCCGCAACGGCAGCGAGGCCATCGCCCGCCGCGAGCAGTCCATCAGCCTGGAGTTCACCGACCTCAAGCCCGGCTCGACCCTCGAGGCCTACAAGACCTTCTCCCTCGACGAGGACTACAGCCGCTACGGGAAGCTGAACTGGTTCGCCGCGGCCTACGACATCCACGACGAGGACGGGCTGCCCTACGACGCGGCCACCGACACGTCGCTCACCTACTTCGTGCGCTTCGCCTCCGACGAGACCGGGCGCAACTACTACGAGTACCAGTCGCGCCTGACCGCGAACTCGACCGCCCGCGCGATCC
>CAYNPF010000018.1:0-17902 GCA_964398895.1 uncultured bacterium | reverse complement strand
CACCACGTCGCACCCCTCGGAGCGGCCGATCCAGTTGCGCTGCATGGTCTTGACCTTCTCGGACCAGTCCGGGAGGCGGTCGAGCCCCTCCAGCAGGCGGTCGGCGTAGGCCGTGATCTTGAGGAACCACTGCTCCAGCTCGCGCTGCTGCACCGGCGTCTGGCACCGTTCGCACGCCCCGTCCTTGACCTGCTCGTTGGCGAGCACCGTCTGGCACGATGAACACCAGTTGACTGGCGAACGGCCGCGGTAGGCCAGGCCCTTCTCCAGCATGCGGTTGAAGAACCACTGATTCCAGCGGTAGTAGGCCGGGTCGCAGGAGGCGAGCTCCTTGTCCCAGTCATAGAGGATCCCCCAGCGCCGGAACTGCTCCTTCATGCGCCCGATGTTGGACTGGGTCCACTCGCTGGGGTGGATGTTGCGCTTGATCGCCGCGTTCTCGGCCGGCAGCCCGAAGGCGTCCCAGCCCATCGGGTTGAGGACGCGCCGGCCCTGCTGCAGGAACATCCGGAACATGCAGTCGCCCAGGATGTAGTTCCGGCCATGACCGACGTGCAGGTCGCCCGAGGGGTACGGGAACATCATCAGCATGTACAGGTCCTTCTCGCCCGCGGTGTCCACGGACGCGAACCCCTCGCGCGCCCAGATGTCTTGCCACTTGGGCTCGAAGTGCTGCGGATCATAGGGCAAAGCCATGCACGCCTCCGGCGTCGGATTGTATCGTACCCCCGCCTCCGCCCAGGTGAGAGGAGACCGAGATGGGGCTGCGGGCCGGGAGTCTCCCGGAGAAAGCGGAAGGCCTTCCAGTTCCTCCGCCAGGCTGGGTCCTAGACGCCGAGCAGCTCGGCTCCGCTCCTGGCAAGGAGGCCGGCGAGCCCGCCCGTGGTGCCATCGGGAACCAGACGGCCTTCGCCCATGAACAGCGCCACACAGTCGCCGGCCGCGAGCACCGGGTAGACAGCCGCCTTCTCCATCGCCGTGACGCCCAGGGCAGGCAGGATCACCGCCATCTCCTCGGCCGCCAGGACGTCCAGCTCCACCGGCTGGCGGCCGATGATCGCCTCCTCGAACGCCGAGATGCCGCGCGAGATCCGCACTCCCGAGCCCATGGCGAAACCGTACCCTCCCAGGGACTCCAGAGCGGCGTCGCGCACCCCGAAGAGCATTCCCCTGGCGTAGAAGCTGGAGGCGAACCGCAGGAGCGACGCGTGGGTCTCGGCCGGCGAGGAATCCGCGTGGAGCGCCACGAAGAAGTCACGAAACGCCTCGCCCTCGCCGGGAACCTCGGAGGGCCGGCGACCGAGCAGACGCTCCACGAGGTATGTGATCTCCTCGCGGAACCAGCGCGCCGCCTCGCCCAGCTCGCCCGCCGGGGCCGGCAGAAGGAAATCCACGCCCGCCATCACCGTCTGGTGCCGGAGATGCGCATCGGCGACACCTCCAACCCACAGCACGGGCACGGGCGGGTGCTGGTCCGCGGCCCGTTGCGCCAGCGCCAGCCACGGCTCTGCCCGCCCCGCCAGGGTGGTCGAGGTTGGAACGTGAACAATCAGGACGTCGGGCGCTGGGGCCTCGGGCCAGCCGGGCTGGTCAGTGAGGTCCAGCTCCCAGCCCCGCTGCCGCCAGTCGTTGCCGACCGCGCGGTAGGGTCGGGAATCGGCCGTGACGACGACGATGCGGGCGGCGGCGGCCGGCAGTTGCACCTCGGCAAGCGAGTCGCGCAGCTCCGACAACGGATCGGCGGCCGCGGGCGCCATCGGGCCACCGGAAGGCTGCCATCGCAAGCTCCCCTGAGCACTCTCGTCGACCCCTGCCAGGAAAGCATCCTGGCTCACCCAGTCCACGAGGCCGGCGGTGGAACCCGGCCGGAAGCAGAACGTCCCGGCCCGCCCGAGCGCCGCCCGCACAACCCGCCGCTCCGGGTTCCCTGCTACCTCGCCGCCCCGCACCCAGAGCCGCGCCTTGCCGGCGGGAGTGTCCAGCTCCACCACGCCCTCGGCGTCGGCGGAGGCGAGCAGCCTGAAGAGCTCCCTCAGACCGAGATCGGTAAGTCTGCCGACGATCGACTTCACGAGCCCACCTCCCCGACCTGGTGCAGGTCCAGGCGCACGATCCCGGCCGCACCCAGCGTCAGCTCGGCCTCCCGGAGCCTGTCCCGCTGGGGCCAGACCAGACGATAGCGACCGGGAAGCAGCCCGGAGAACACCACCTCGCCGTGCCCCCGGCGGACCCAGCGCGAACCGTCAGGGCTGTAGAGCGCAGCCCACATCTCGCTGGCAGGCGCCCCCGCCAGGCACTGCACCGTGACGCCCTGGGACGGGAGCACCCGCAGGCCGTTGCGCACCGGCACCCCCACGTATCCCTGCTCATCGATGCCCAGGATTCGGATGCCGGACAGAGGAGCGCCCTCGGCGGCACCCCGCATCGGGACGTACCGAACGCTGACGATCCCCACGGCGACGCCAGGGTCGAAGGACACCCAGCCCAGACGGTCGAGCCAGGCCTCTCCCCACCGGTGCCACTTGACTCCCCGCTCCCCGACCACCACGCCGTGCACGACTCGCGCCGGGATCCCCACCTCCCGCAGCAGGCCGACCGCCGCGTTGGCCCGCCCGGAGCAGCGCCCGTGGCCCCGGGCGAGGACGCTCTCCGCGTCCTGCGCGCCCCGGTCCTCGTCGTCGAGCACCACCCGCTGCGAGACGAACTCCACGACCCTGACCAGGTTCCGCCATGAGTCAACCGGAGTCGTCAGTAGGCCACCCAGCTCAGCCGGGAGCTGAAACCGGGGTTGCAGCAGCAGGCTGGCCGGCTTGCTGTCGAGCCGGGGGTTCCGGGCTGTCGGGGCCGGCCACTCATCGAGCGTCTGTGCGAGGCTGCTCACGGTCACCAGGGTGCCGTCGCTCCGGGGCTCGATGCCGACCACCAACCCGCCGCGGTCTCCGCTCTCGACCCGCGCCGCCAGGCCGGTCGGGAACAGGTAGTGGGACTCGTCAGCGCCGGCCGCGCCAGCCGCGAGCACGCCAAGTGTCACGACGAGACCGAGTCGGGACCGCATCGTCACACCGCAGGGGCCCCCCGGTGCAGGTACCCGTCCAGCACCCCGTTCACGAACTGGCTGGAGCGCTCGCTGCCGAATCTCTTCGCGATCTCCACCGCCTCGTCGATCACCACCGCTGGCGGGGTATCCGGTGCGAAGAGCAGCTCGTACATCGCCAAGCGTAAGATGTTGCGGTCGACTGCCGCCATGCGGTCGAGACGCCAGTTGTCGGCGTGCTCTCCGAGGCGGGCGTCGATCTCGGGTTGCTTCTCGATGGCGCCGCGCGCCAGCCGGGCGGCGAACTCCTGGATCGGCGGCGGCGCCTGCTGCAGCTCCTCGAACGCCCGAACGATGGTCTCCACGTCGTTGCCGGCCATCTCGTGTTGGTAGAGCATCTGCAGGGCCAGCTCGCGGCCCCGTCGCCGCATGCCCATTCCCTACTCCCCAAGCCGGCGGTAGAGCTGGACCATCTCGATGGCGGCCAGTGCCGCCTGCCAGCCCTTGTTGCCCGCCTTGGTGCCGGACCGTTCGATCGCCTGCTCCAGGTTCTCCGTGGTGAGGACACCGAAGGATACCGGGATTCCGGCTCCCAGGCCGACCTGTGCCAGGCCCTTGCTGACCTCGGCGGCGATGTACTCGAAGTGAGGCGTGTCACCGCGGATCAGCACCCCCAGTGCGATGACCGCATCGACCTTGCCCGAGCGCGCGAGCCGGTCGGCAACCATCGGCAGCTCCCATGCACCCGGCACCCTTGCCACCGTCAAGTCCTGGTCACCGGCTCCGTGCCGGGTGAGGCAGTCCAGGGCGCCTTCCACGAGCTTCCCGGTAAGCAGGTCGTTGAACCGGCTGACCACGATGCCGAAACGGAGACCCTTTGCGTCCAGCACTCCTTCGTATGTGCGAGGCATTCTTCACTCCCAGGACAGATTCTAGCCCACATTCGCCGCCGGGGTCGGGCGCGAGGACGAGCCGATCAGGGAGCGCCCAGCCCCGGCCGCCCGTCCAACGACCGGAGGGAGAGGTGACCTGCGGCGATCACCCCGACGGCCAGTCCCCGGCCTGCCGCTATGCGGTGCGCACGAACTGGGTGCGGAACTGGCACTCCACCTGACCGACCATGATGGTGTCGCCGTTGTGCAGCTTGTGCACCCGCACCCGCTCGCCGTTGACGAGGGTGCCGTTGGAGGAGTCAAGGTCGACGACGTAGAAGTCTTCGTCCTTGGGCACGATCTTGAAATGCTGGGCCGACACGGAGGGATCGTCCAGTGCGATGCTGTTGACCCTGGGAGCGCGACCCACCGCGACGACGCGCGTGGGGTCGATGGCGAAGCTTCGTTGCGGTCCCCGCGGCTGCCGCACCACCAGGATGACCTGCTCGGAGAGAGCGAGCGTCTTCTCCAGCCGCTCCTCGAGTGGCTCCTTCGAGAAGACCGACGGATCGAGTCCGATCTCCTCCTCGGCAAGCGGGCTGGCCGGCAGCGCCGCCGGCGCGTCGCGCTCCGCCTGGCGGAGGTCGAGCCTCTCGATCTTGCACATCGAGCACTCGCTCTCCCAGGCCGGGATCGGGTTGCCGCAGTCAGGGCAGATGCGCTCGGCGGCGGCCGCCTTGCGCCGCCAGGCCAGGATGCCGATCACCAGGGCTCCAATCGCCACCGCACCGAGAGCCAGCAACGCCCAGTCGAAGCCGCCGGAGACGCGGCCCGCAGGAGGCACCTGGACAGGCACCCTCACCGGCGCCGGGGTCGGTGGAGGCACAGGGGTCGGCCGGGGCGTCATCGTGCGCGCCACGGCCTGCCTCGCTCGCCCCATCACCGCCTGCACGTTCGAGGAGGAGGCGTTCGCCAACCCACCGAGGTACTCGCCGCCCGAGAGCACGGCGAGACGCCGCAAGGTGCGGGCGTCCACCTTGTGCCCGGTCCCCAGAGTGAGAATCCGCACCGGCCGGCTGGCCAGGAGCGCCGTCAGGTCGACCATCGTGGCTGCCGACCCCTCGTCTCGCCCGTCGGTGACCAGGACGATCACGCCTCCCTCCGGGATCTCACGAGCCGCCGTCACCAGCGCGTCCAGGAGCACGGTCGAGCGACCGCTCGGGCTGATCCTCCGGAACGCCTCGATCGCCTGGGATGGTGAGCCGGGAAGAGGCGAAAGCCATCTCACCGCGTCGTTGAACTCCAGGACGCCCACCGGGGCGTCACCGGCAAGTGTGGCGAGGATCGGCCCCAGGAGGTCGCCCGCCGCGCCGAGCTCCGCCGGGGAAAGCGAGCGGCTGCTGTCCACGGCCACGACCACCGGGACACCGTCTGCGGCGGTTGCGAGGCCCACAGACACCATGGAAGTGATCAACGTCAAGGCAAACAGGATCCGACGATTCATCGCCCACCCCCGCCACTAACTCACAAGCATACACTGCCGGCACCCTTGCCCCATCCAGAGGCCAGGCGCCGCGTGAGAGCGAGCGGTCAGTGGCCTTCGCCGGCGATCATGCGGACGGCGTGGGCGAGGATCGGCATGAGGGCGTCCATCCCGTCCCGCACCGCCTTGAGGCTCCCGGGCAGGTTGACGATCAGCGTGTGGCCTCGCAGCCCGGCCTCGCCTCGCGACAGACAGGCGTGGGGCGTCTTCTTGAGGCCCTCGAGGCGGATCAGCTCGGCGATGCCCGGGGCGCGGCGGTCCACCACCTGTAACGTCGCCTCCGGGGTGACGTCGCGCGCCGAGAAACCGGTGCCCCCAGTGGTGACGATGACGTCGACTCCGACCTCGTCTGCCCACTCTTGGAGCGTCGCCTGGATGGCCGTCGAATCATCGGCGACCACGCAGGTCCTGACGACATCCCAGCCCTCCTCCCGGAGGCGGCTGACGATCTGTGGCCCGCTCGTGTCGGCGGACTCGCCCCGGTTGCACCGGTCCGAGCAGGTGAGCACGGCGGCCTTCATGCCAGTATCCCCTCGTGTACGCGGACGGCGTCGCCCGGCCGGACCGTTCCGCCTGCGACGACCTTCGCGAAAACCCCCTCGCGGGGCATCACGCAGTCCCCCACCTGCCGACGGATGTCACACCCAAAGTGGCACTCCTTGCCGATCTGCGTGACCTCCAGCTCCACCTCGTCCCCGACCACCAGCCGCATCCCCACGGGTAGCGCCCAGACGTCGAGCCCCGACACCGTGAGGTTCTCGGCGAAGTCCCCGGGTTGCAGCTCGAGCCCCTTCGCGCGCATGTTGTCGATGCTCGAAACCGAGAGCAGGCTGACCTGACGGTGCCACTCCCCGGCGTGGGCGTCACCGTCGATCCCGTGGCCCACCCGCAGCACCGCTCTCGGGACCGGTACCTTCCTGGTCCCCTTTTCCCGCGAGACGTTCACCGAGACAACCACGCCGCTCTCCTGTCTCATCGCTGCCCCGCAGGCGGGCGCGCGCGGACCTTCCCGTTTCTCCGACAGGCTCCTAGGCACCGGTCCACTCCCCGCTTGCCCCACCCGACTTTCGCACCAGACGGATGTCGGCGATCCGGATGCCCCGCTCGACCGCCTTGCACATGTCATATACGGTGAGTGCCGCCACCGAGACCGCCGTGAGCGCTTCCATCTCGACACCAGTCTCGCCCTGCGTCCGGCACGTCGCCTCGATCTCCACGCTCGAGGCGACCTCATCAAGACGCAAGGACACCTCCGCATGGGTGAGGGCAATCGGGTGGCACAGCGGGATCAACTCGGCGGTGCGCTTGGCTGCCTGCAGACCCGCAATCTGGGCCACGGTGAGCACGTCGCCCTTCTTGATGGCGCCATCACGAACCAGCGCGAAGGTGGCAGGTGCGAGCCGCACGGAAGCCCGCGCCGTGGCCTCCCGGGCGGTCGCCGCCTTGCCCGAGACGTCGACCATGCGGGCCCGCCCGGCCTCGTCGAGATGTGTCAAGCGATCGTTCACCTCACCCTCCGATCTGGGACATGGCACGGCCGAAGTCGTCCGACTGATCCTCCATGCGCCGGGGCTTCTCCGTCATGGCCTGCTGCAGCCGCGCCCGCAGCGCTGCCGCGTCGGGCTGGGGCCGCAGAGCAGGCTTGAGGTCGATCTCGCGAGGCGACAGCAGGCAGAGCCGCAAACGCCCATCCGCGGTCAGTCGCAGCCGGTTGCACGCTCCGCAGAAGTGGCTGCTCACCGGGGCGATGCAGGCCAGCCGACCGGGTGCTCCGGGGAGGCGGAACGCGCGCTGGGTGGGTCCCTGCCCCGGCAGCGCCTCCACGTCCTCCCAGGGTCCGAGCTTTCGGAGCCGCGCCAGCACGTCACTGGCAGGGACGAAGAAGCTTCGCGGGTCCTCCGGACCGATCGGCATGTACTCGATGAATCGGACCTCCACCGGCAGACGTCGCGTCAGCTCCACGAACGACACCGGGTCGTCGTTGACGCCGCGCAACATGACGACATTGACCTTGACCGGCGCGAAGCCGTGAACGAAGGCCGCCTCGAGACCGGCCAGCGCGTCTTCGAGGTTGCCACCCCGGGTCACCCGGCGGTAGGTCTCGTGGTCCAGGCTCGGGATCCCTATGTTGACCCGCTGCAGCCCCGCCTCGCGGAGCGCTCCCGCGTGGCGGGCCAACAGCGTGCCGTTGGTGGTCAGCGAGACCTCGCCCACACCGGCGATCGCCCGGAGCATCCGCACCAGGTCCGAACAGCCCAGGCGGGCCAGGGGCTCGCCGCCGGTGAGACGCACCGAGCCGATCCCCTCGCCCGCCGCCACCTCGACAAACGCCGCAATCTCCTCGTACCGCAGCACCTCCGCGTGGCCCACCTCCGGCACCCCGGCCGCCGGCATGCAGTACCGGCAGCGCAGGTTGCAGCGGTCGGTCACGGAGATCCGCAGGTAGTCGATGTGGCGAGCGGCGGCGTCGAGCAGCATCAGTGGTCCTCGGGCAGCTCGGTCATGTGCAACGTGATGGGTCCGCCGGGCGGGATGACGCCCTCATCCCCCGACACCACCGCGAGGGCGTTGGCCCGCACCATGGAGGTGAGGATTCCCGAGCCCTGAGGTCCCGTCGATGTCGCCACCGGTCCCTCGGCCCGGTCCTCGGCGACCACCCGGAGGAAGTGCGTGCGGTGATCCTCGGCGTCCTTGCGGAACCCCTCGGCCAGCGCGGCGCACCGCACCGGCCGGTGCAGCCAGGTGAAGCCCATCATGCGCCGCAGCGCCGGCCGCACGTACTCCTCGAAGCAGACCATGCACGACACGGGGTTGCCCGGCAGCCCGAACACCGGCTTGCCGTCCCAGGCCCAGAACGCCATCGGCCGTCCCGGCTTCTGCTTCACGCCCCAGAACACCGGCTCGGCACCGAGATCCTCGAGCACGGCCTTGACGTGATCCCACTCCCCAACCGAGACGCCGCCGTTGGTCACCACGACATCGGCGCCGGCCCACGCCTGGACGAGCGCTGACTGGACGGCCTCCCGGGTGTCGCGCACCCGCGGCACCGGCATCGGCGTCGCGCCCACCGCCCAAACCTGGGCACACAGCGAATGGATGTTGGCGTCGCGAATCTGTCCGGGCCCGGGTGTCTGGCTGGACTCCACCAGCTCGTCGCCGGTGGTCACCACCGCCACCATCGGCGCCCGGTGCACCCTGACATACGGCCGTCCCATCGCCGCCAACAACCCCAGCTCCGCCGCCCGCAGCACGGCCCCGCGACATAGCGCGATCTCGCCTGCGCGCACGTCCTCGCCGGCCCGGCGGACGTTGGCCCCGGACCGTGCGGGCCTTGCGACCTCGACCCAGCCCGGGCCTGCCGTCGTGTGCTCGACCGGCACCACTGTGTCCGCACCGGCCGGCAACCCTGCACCCGTCATGATGCGCAGGCAGGTGCCGGGAGCAACGGCCACTCCCGCCACCGAGCCCGCCGGCACGTCGGCAAGCACCCGCAACCGCGCCGGCACCTCGGCCGTGGCAGACACGACATCGGCAGCCCGCACCGCAAACCCGTCCATGGCCGAGTTGGCGAACGGCGGCAGGTCGTGACTCGCCGTGAGCTCATCCGCCAGCACGCGCCCGAGCGCATCGTCGAGCGCCCGCTCCTCGCCCCCCAGTGGCCCCACCCGCTCCAGGATCGCCGCCAGCGCCTCTCCGGCCGTCAGCATGCCTCCTCCTGGCCGGGAATCAGATGCACTGCAGTCGCCTTCACCGACAGCCACACCGGCACACCCGTCTCGAGCCCCAGCTCCGCGGCCGAGCGCCGCGTCACCAGCGCCTGCAGGCGCACCCCGCACTCGACCTCCACGCGCGTCGTCGCCCCCCGGGTGACAACCGCCACGACCGTCCCGTTCATCCGGTTGCGCGCCGAGTGGTGCTCGGGACCACCGTCGCGCCCTAGGGTGATCTCCTCTGGCCGGATGCACACCACCACGGACGCCCCCTCCTGAAGCTTCGACACTGCTTCCAGCCGTAGGCCGCCAAGGTCCACCGTGACCAGCCCGTCGTCGCTTCCCTCGACCCGACCCGGCAGGACATTGCCGGCGCCAACGAATCCCGCCACGAACGGCGTCGCCGGACGGAAGAAGACATCCTCGGGCGTCCCGCTCTGGGCGACGCGCCCAGCTTCCAGCACGACGATGCGATCGGCGACAGCGAACGCCTCCTCCTGGTCGTGGGTCACCCACACGCAGGTCAGACGCTGCCCGCGCACGATCGCCACCAGGTCCCCCCGCAGTCGCTCGCGGACTGGAGCGTCGAGCGAGGCCAGTGGCTCATCCAGCAAGAGAAGCTCCGGGCCGGCGGCCAGCGCCCGTGCCAGGGAGGCGCGCCGGGCCTCGCCGCCGGAGAGCGTGGCGGCGCGGCGCGCCGCGAGGTGCCCGACCCCCAGCAGCTCCAGCAGCTCCACCACTCGCGCACGGACCGCCGCACGGTTCGCGCCGCGCACCTCCAGGCCGTAGCCGACGTTCTCCGCCACTGTCCCGGTGAACAACAGGGGGTCCTGGAACGCCATAGCAATGCGTCGCCGCGTCTCCAACGGCGCCGGCCAGACGACCGGCTCGCCCTGCCATTGCACCCTGCCGCGCGCCGGCCGTTCGAGCAGGTGGGCCACCCGCAGCAGCGTGCTCTTGCCCGCCCCGGTCGGTCCGACCACGGCAAGCAGCTCGCCCGGCTGCACCTTCAGATGCTCCACGTCCAGGATCACCCGCCCGCCGCCCTCGACGGCGACCCGCTCCAGCGCCAGTAGGCTCATGCCCGACCCCGCTGCTGCACCCGGGTGAAGAGCCAGTTGATCCCGAGCGCCACCAGCAGGAGCACCACCCCCAGCGCCACCGCCAGGCGGAAGTTACCCTGCCGCGTCTCGAGCACGATCGCGGTGGTCATCACCCGGGTCTGCCCCTTGATGTTGCCGCCCACCATCATCACCGCACCGACCTCGGAGATGATGCTGCCAAAACCGGCCGCCAGCGCCGCCACCAGCGACAGCCGCGCCTCCTGCACGAGCTTCCAGTAGAGCTGCCAGCGCGAAGCACCCAGGGAGAGGATCTGCAGCCGCAACCGCTCGTCCAGCCCCTGCACCGCCGCCAGCGTCACCCCGACCACCAGCGGCCAGGCGATCACCACCTGCGCCACGATCATGGCTGACGGCGTGTAGAGCAGGTCGAGACCGCCCAGCGGCCCGGAGCGCGCCAGGAGCAGGAAGACCGCCAGACCCACGACGACGGGCGGCAGCCCCATCCCGGTGTTGACCAGCGTCACCAGCAGTTGGCGGCCTGGGAACCGGTTCAACCCCAGGAAGATCCCCGCCGGCACCCCGAGTGCCATCGAGATCACGATGGCGACCCCCGAGACCCCCAGCGACAGCCCGATGACCTCCACGAGGTCCGGGATCATGACGACGTTCCCACTCGCATCGACAGGTGGTGCGCGCATTCCGTGCGCGCATGCGGCGCGCGAAACGCGCTGGCGCGGGCGCCACGAGCCCCCGATGCGCCACGCTCCGCGCGGCGCCCACCCTGGGACCCGTGAGCCAACCTGTTCAAGAGAGGGTCTCCTTTCCTAGCCCGGGAGGTCGGCCGATTGCTCGGCCGGCCCTCGGCCCCCGCTCGGGAGCCTCGCCCGCGCCGTCCCGGAGGGACACCGCAGGTCGGAACCCGTCCAAACGGTATCACATCGCCCGGCTGAGGGCGCAGCGGCAGGTCCACAAGGTGGGCGCGGACCTCCGGGCCGTGCGTCGGCCCGCAACACGCGGGCCGGCCGGGCGCCTTGCGCCCGGAATCGCCGCACGGAGTGCGGCGCCCGCCTCAGGGCCGGGACGGCCGGTCGCCAACCTGCCGCTATGTTGGAAGGTACTCGACCGCCGTGCGCCGCAGCCCCTCGGCCAGATCCACGTGGGGCGCGTACCCAAGCGCGCGTCCAACCAGCGTCAGGTCCGCCAGCGAGTCGCGCACGTCGCCCGCCCTCGGCGCCTCGTGCACCGGCCCCGGGCCTCCGCCGCAGGTCTCGGCGATCAACCGCGCCAGCTCGTTCACCGAGGTACGGTGCCCCGCCGCCACGTTATACGCATTCCCGGAGGCGCCTCCGGCAGCCAGCAGATTCGCCTCCACGACGTTCTCCACGAACGTGAAGTCCCGGCTCTGCTCGCCATCGCCGTAGACGACGGGCGCCACGCCGCGCGTCGAGGCCGCGAAGAAGCGTGGGATCACCGCCGCATAGGGCCCATTGGGATCCTGCCGTGGTCCGAAGACGTTGAAGTACCGCAGCCCAACAAGCTCCATCCCAAAGCACCGACCGAAGGTGTCCGCAAGCTCCTCGTCCATGACTTTTGACAGCGCGTAGGGCGAGAGCGGCTTGCCCTCATCACCCTCGCGCTTGGGCAGCCGCGCGCTGTCCCCGTAGACGCTCGACGACGAGGCGTACACCACTCGCTGCACGCCGGCATCTCGTGCCACCGCGAACATATTCGCCGTGCCACCCACGTTCACGGCGAGGCTCGTCGCCGGGTCCTTCATCGACCGCGGCACCGACCCCAGCGCCGCCTGGTGGAAGACGTACCGGGGCGCCGGAAGCTGCCGGTCGCCAATCGCGTCAAGGCCACAGGTCGCCCGGCAGGTCGCGGCGTCCCGGATGTCACCGAGCAGCAAGGTGATCCCGGTCCCCTCAACCACCCTGGGCATCGTCCCACCCGCCTCGACCTCGGCGATCGCACTCAATCCCAGATGGTGGGCGAGGTTTCCGAGCCTCCCCGTCGTCAGGTTGTCGAGCACCACGACCCGCGCGCCAAGACGTATCAGCGCGTCCACCAAGTGCGACCCGATGAACCCCGCTCCCCCGGTCACGACCACCGGCACACCCGTCAAGTCAGGAATCGGCATCACCATCCTCCAGCTTCAGACCCCCAATAACCTGGCCGCCGCAGCGCGCGCCTGGGTCGGGTCACTCGTCCCCTTGACGACGATGCGGCCATCGGCAAAGACCGTGAGCTCCAGCTCCCCCGTTCGCAGCCGAAGCAGATGTTGGTTGGCCACCACTTCGCCCAGGCCCCGGACGCGCTCGGCCAGGGTCGCCAGGGCCGGCCGGGCTGCCGACTGCGGCCGCAGCATCACCGCATCGCGCCCGCAGAGCGCCGTCGCCAGAGGCAGCGGCGCGTCAAGGAAGTCGAACCGCCGCTCCACACAGCAGCGGCAGCGGCTCGTCTCCGGCTCGTACGCCGCCTCCAGCCGCTCGAAACGCCCGTCCCAGACTTCCACGGCCACCATCGCCGCCGGCTGCGCCACCTCGCGCGTCGCGAGCCATCGCAGCGCCATTGCAACCTGCAACCCGGCTGTCACGTGCGTGGCCGACCCCAGCACCCCTACCGTGTCGCACGTCGGCGAGGCGCCCGGTTCCGGCGGCTCGGGATAGAGGCAGCGAAGGCAAGACGTGCGACCTGGCACGACCAGCATCGCCACGCCCCGCGCTTCCACGCACGCGCCGTAGACCCACGGGATCCCGCGCTCGACGCAGGCATCGTTGAGCAAATAACGCCCCTCGAAGTTGTCGAACCCGTCCACCACCAGGTCCACGTCGGCCACGAGCCGACGCGCGTTGGCCGGACCCAGGTCCGCCACCACCGGCTCGACCACCACCACGTGGTTGATGTCGGCGAGACGCTCCGCAGCCGCGACCGCCTTGGGCCGCGCCAGCCGCACGTCCTCCTCGGAGAACAGCGCTTGCCGCTGCAGGTTGGACAGCTCCACGACATCCCGGTCGACGATCCGGAGGAACCCCACCCCCGCCCGCCCCAGCAACGCCGCCGACACCGTCCCCAGCCCCCCGCACCCCGCCACCAGCACCCGTGCTGCGACGAGGTGCTCCTGTCCCTGGCGCCCGATCCCGGCGAAGAGCTCCTGCCGCGAGTACCGCCCATCAAGCATCCCCGCCATTGTGCCCCGCTCCCGCCAGCCCGTCCACCACCTTTCCGTCCGAGAGGTGGGCACAGGCCTCCCGGCCGCGCATCGGCACCCAGCCAGCGCCGCCATCGCTCCGCATACCGCGAAACGCCGCGCGGGGCTCGGCGTCCACCTCAAGACCGCGGACAGCCTTCGACCGACCGGCCGCTACGGGAGGAGGCGGGTGATCCAGCCCCCGGCTTCCTTCACAGCCTCGCGGGCCAGGTCCTCCGGCACCTCCACTCCTTCGTTGTCGATCGACGTGAGGTCATGCAGGCGCGCCAGCGCCGCCGGCGCCGAGGCCGCCAGCCGCCCGGTCGGTAGCAGCTCGCGGTACACCGCCGCCACCAGCGCAGCATGGCTGCGCGGCATCCCATCGCCGAGGAGGCCGCCGATCGCCGAGGCAAGCGCCTCGTACGCCGCCCGCACCGCGTCGGCCGGGAACCCTGCCTCCAGCACCACCGCCGCCAGCTTCAGGCGGTTGCGGGCGCGACCTGCCAGCCCGGCTGCCGCGGCAGCCGTTGCGCCCGGCCCCGAAGCAACCGGCATTCCATGCGGCGCCGCGGCTGCCTCCACCGGCTCCGCAGCCAACACCTCGTGGGGCCGGGGCTCGGCGGGCGGCGCAGCGTCCACGACTGGTGCTCCGGCAGCGACCGCAGCGTCCGCCGGCATTTCGGCCACGCCACCACCCCTACCCGCGGTCTCGGGCTCCCTCGCCACCGCCTCCTCGCCGCCCTCAACCACCTCGACGCCCTGGCCAGGCTTCGCCAGCCTCTCCATCACCTGCTGCACCTCGCGCAGGAAGATCGCAAACGACGGCGCCGGCAGCTCCTCCACGTCGCTCGAAGGGTCCAGCGCCGCGGCGCGCACGGCGCGCTTGCCGGCAAGCGTGCCCTCGATTCCGCGCTCGATGCCCTCCTCGGCACACAGGTACGTCACCGACACACCCCGGGACTGCCCCAGCCGGTGCGCCCGCGAGGTGCGCTGGTCCAGCCGCGCCGGGTTCCACGGCAGGTCGAGGTGGATCACGTAGTTGGCCACCTGCAGGTTGAGCCCGACACCACCCGCGTCCGAACAGAGCAGCACGCGCAGCTCCGGATCCGAGCGGAACCGGTCGAGCAGCGCCGGGCGCTTGTCGGACGGCACGCCTCCGTGCAGCATCTCCCAACCCACCCCTATCGCGTCCAGCCGCGCCGCCGCCAGCTTGAGCATCTCCACCCACTCGGAGAACACCAGCACCTTGCTCGTCCCCTGCCCGACGATCTCCTCGATCAGCGCCTCCAGCTCGTCGAGCTTCCCGGCGGTCTGCTCCTGATTGCCGGGATCGCACAACACCGCTGCATTGCACGCCTGCCGCGCCTTGAGCAGCGTCATTTGCATGCGCTGCATCTCCTGCTGGGTGAGCGGCCGCCTCTCCGCCAGCGCCATGTAGCGCGCCGCCGACGCGCGATAGTCCTCCTCGAGTGCCTTCTGTGCCCTCGAGAGCGGGATGTACCTCGTCTGCTGCACCAGCGGCGGAAGCTGGGTGAGCACCTCCTCTTTGCGCCGCCGCAGCACCACCGGCGCGATGCGCGCGCGCAGCTCGCCCAGGTTCTTGTAGCCGCGCACCTTGCCCCGCTCGTCCTGCTCGTGGAACTCGAGGTTGAACCGCCATAGCGGCCCCAGCACCTCGGGGTCGACGAGCTGCAGCAGCGAGTACAGGTCGTCCAGGCGGGTTTCCACCGGCGTCCCGGTGAGCACGAACAGGAAGCGCGAGGGAATCGCCCGCAGGGTCGCCGCCGTGCGCGTGCGGAAGTTCTTGGCGCGCTGCGCCTCGTCGAGGATCAGCACGTCGGCGTCGAGATCGCGCAGGCCCGGCAGCTCCCGCCAGGTCAGCTCGTAGGACAGCACCTTGTACGGCGCGTCCGACCGCAGCGCCGTCCGGCGCGCCGCCGGCCCCTTCGTCAGGACCACCGCCTGACGCCCGGCGTAGCGCTCGATCTCCCGCGCCCACTGGTGCTTGAGCGACGCCGGCGTGACCACCACCACCCGCTGCGCCTCGCCCCGCGCCATCAGCACCTCGCAGGCCGCGATCGCCTGCACGGTCTTGCCCAACCCCATGTCGTCGGCGAGCAGCGCCCGCCCCTGCGCGCCGAGATGCTCCACGCCGTCGCGCTGGTACGGAAAGAGCGGCTGCGAGAGCACATCGACGCCAGCTTGCCCGGACTGGACGCTCGCCCGGAAGCGCTCCCCGCGCTGGGCCCGCCAGGCCCGTGCCAGCAGGCGCCGGTGCGCCTCCGCTGCGGCGTGCACCACCCGCATCCCGTCCAGCCGTCCCGGCTGCAAGGCCGGGATCGACCCCGGCGCCAGGAAGCCGTCGCGGCTCACCTCCCCGAAGCCGAGCTCCTGCAGCGCCCGCGAGGCGAACGGCCCGCACGCCTGTAGGCCCAACGATCCCTCTGCCGCCACCGTAATCGTGACCTCGCGCGCTGCCGGTGGCAACGTCCCAGCCCGGCTCCGCGGACCGGCGGCCAGCAGCGCCCGCCGCACCCCCTCAAGGTGCTTGCAGGAGCCCAGCTCGTTGCCCAGGAAGTCCGGGCAGGTGCAGGCGTCGTGCCGGCGGCTGGAGTCCACCAGGTCCACCACGTACGACCCGCCGGAAGGCCCGCGCACCTCGTACGAGCCATCCACTCGCCCGTCGAGCGGCGTCACCAGGTACTCCTCGGTATGCGCCCGGTGCACCCGCATCGCCCGTTCGAACTCCCGCACCGCCCCCAGGCTCGCAAACGACGCGCACACCGGCGCCTGATGCCGAACCGGCAACAACCGCATGGCTTTCATCGCGCCCTCCCGGTCGCCGAGCGTATCACGACCACCGCCGCCGGGCGGGAGCCGATGGCCTTCGGCCGGGACGGGAAGGGAAGACCCACCACCACCCTCCCACCCGAGACGGCCGGTGACCACCGGCCGCAACGGTATCCTGCCTCCGCATGCGTGCAGCGTGCTACAAAACGTCACGCTTCGCGACAACGGCTTGCATTGGCACGCTGCAGATTGAATGTCGCACGTTCAGTTAACACAAACAGCCCCTGAATGCCGGCCTGCACCATGCTTCGCCGAGCGCTCCAGGATCGTCTCCAGGCACCTGTGGGACCGTTCCCCGTCGTATTCCTCACCGGCCCTCGCCAGTCTGGCAAGACAACCCTTGCTCGCGCGACGTTCCCGGACTTCGCCTATCTCAACCTTGAAGACATGCAGACTCGACAGTTCGCGCTCGGTGATCCCCGCGGCTTCCTCGCGCAGCTCAAGGGCGCGCCAGGCGTGATACTCGACGAGGCGCAGCGCGTGCCGGACATCTACTCCTCCCTTCAACAGCCAGTGGATGAAGGTCGCATGGGCCCTGCCATCCTCGCAGGCTCCCAGCAGTTCCTCCTGTCCCACCAGATCTCGCAAACCCTCGCCGGACGTTCCGCCGCGCTGGAGCTTCTCCCCTTTTCCGTCGCCGAGTTGTGCGAACGACCACCACTCGAACCAGAGGCCTTCGCACAGCCTCAGGACGTTCCTCCCAGTGCCCCTTCGCTGGTCCTGGACGACCTGCTCTTCTCCGGGTGCTTTCCCCCGATTCACGACCGTCACCTGCCCCGGGATGCCTGGCTCGACGGCTACCTGCGCACCTATGTCGAGCGCGATGTACGGTTGCTCGCCAACATCGGCAACCTCCACACCTTCCTGCGCTTCCTCGCCCTCTGCGCTGGTCGCTCCGGCCAGGTGCTCAACCTCTCCGCGCTCGGCGGCGAGGTAGGCGTCAGCCACACCACCGCCAGGGCATGGATCTCCGTGCTCAGGGCAAGCTACGTGCTCGATCTCCTTCCTCCGCACCACGAGAGCTTCAACACCCGCACCACCAAGGCGCCCAAGCTCCACTTCCTCGACACCGGCCTGGTCTGCCACCTTCTCGGGCTCCGCAGTGCAGGCGACCTGCGGTCCCACCCCCTGCGCGGCGCCATCTTCGAGACGTTCATCGTCGCCGCGCTGCGGAAGCTCTTCCTCCACCAGGGGCAGCGTCCGCCGCTCTTTTTCTGGCGCGCTGGCGCTGGCCGCGAGGTCGATGTCGTCATTGATCTGGGGTCCCGGTGCCTTCCCGTGGAATCAAGGTCAGCCAGACCATCGCTCCAGACGCATTTCGCCATCTCGATGCCTACTCCCGCCTCGCCGGCGGCGAGGGCGGCGTCCTCGTGTACGCCGGCGGTGAGCACACGGACCGAGGCCCCAACCGCGTCCGCCCCTGGTGGGCATGCACCTAGCCCAGACACACGAATGGCCGCCCGCAGGCGGCCGTCACACCCCATTCGCAGCTCGATAGCGGCCGGCGCTCATCAGCCGTCCCACAAGACAGCTCAACGTGGCGGCCGGTCGGCGACCGGCCGCGGGCGGACCGGGGGAGACGTCTCACCCCCCACTTCAACGTGGCCGCAGACTCGGGGCCGCTACCGCGACAGCATCC
>CAYNPF010000017.1:0-17934 GCA_964398895.1 uncultured bacterium | reverse complement strand
GCTCGGGTTCACGATCAAGAGATCCGCGAGTTCGTAGCGGGTGACGTAGGCTTTGGTGGCCGAGACGAACTCGATGTCGTGCGGATTGGCACCGTTTCCGACGCTGAACTGGCGCACGACCTGGAAGTTGTTCGCGGGGTCCAGGACCTGGATGTTGTCGTAGTTGAAGCGGTTGACGACGTAGACCAGCCCGCCGTACCAGCGCACGACCGGGTCCGATGAGATGGATGCGACGTTCGGTGTCGCGACGCGGGGTGGACCGAACGTGATGCTGGCGAGCGAGCCGGTGGTGTAGTCGGTGGCGGCAATGAACGCGCGGGTCTCTTGCGCCTTCAGGGGAGCCGTCGCGCCCAACGTGAAGAGAGCCGTCAGTCCGATCGCAAAGATGATAGGTCGGGTCATGGGTTGGAGTCCTTGCCTGAGATCTGCAGGGTGAGGCCGGTGTAGAAGGTGCGGCCCGGCAGCGGGTAGCCCGCGTAGTCCTGGACCCGGACGTCGCCGACGTTGCGACATTCCGCCGTCCACTCGACCCCGCTGAGGGAGTAGCGCAGGCCAAGACCGACGTCGTGGATGTTGCGCGCCTTGGCACGTTCGGCGTTGTAGCGATCGAGCCAGTTGGCAGAGACGAAGTGGTAGTCGTGGAACACGCGCCAGCGGTGTCGGGCGAGGGCGGTCTGGACGGCCACCTCGTCGCGGGGGCGCGAGGGCAGCTCGCGGCCGTGCCAGTAGGCGACCTCGCCCTCGTCACGCGTCCACTGCCGCGTCCAGCTCGAGTTACACGTCAAGCCGCAGCGCCAGGTGAGTTTGCCGTCCCACTCCGTGCCCCACAGGCGCGCCGACGAGACGTTCATCGCCACCACGGACCGCTGCGAGTTCTGGATGTAGATCAGCAGGTCCTTGGCGTCAGAGCGGTAGACCGAGGCCTGGACCTCGAAGGCCGAGGGCAACCAGGTCGCCGACGGCCGCGCCCCTCTCCCGATGACGCCCGCGTCCCGGGTGGTCACGTGCTCCGGCAGGGCCTTCGGGTTGCCGTAGACACCTGCGCGGTTGCCGAACAGCTCCTCCAGCGTCGGCGTCCGCGCCAGATTGCCGAACGAGGTCTTGAACGCGAGGCCGTTCGTGAGGTCGAATGTGACGCCGAGCGCGGGGCGGTCCAGCACGATCGTCCGGGAGACCGCGGGCGAGGTGAAGGCCCCGGGGTATGCAGGGCCAGCCGGGAAGCTGTCGCGTGTCTCCGTGCGGCGCCAGTTCGCGAGTACCGTGAGGCGAAGCGCCGGAATAGTCCAGCGGTCCTCCGCGCCCCAGGCGAGGTACGTGCGGTGGCTCTGCGCCAGGACGCGCTGGATTGGCAGCACGAGCGCAGGCCGGTACGTCTCGCGGCGGGCTTCGGCCTCGAGCGTGATGCGTTGCTGCGCCGGCACATTGAACGGTACCAATGCGGCAACGCCATTGCGGTCGGTGTGATTGTCGCTGGCCTGGCGCACTCCGGTGAGCTTCCCCTGCGGATCGGCGAAACGGTCGCGGTGCCATGCCCCGTAGAGCCGGAGCGTCGCTCCGGGCACTTGGTCGCGTTCGCGGCGCTGCGCGACGAGGAAGTTCAGCACGTCACGGTCCGTGTGCATGCTCGAGCTCAGCACCTGGTTCGCGCCAATCCCCGGCACGCCATTCCGCTTGCGCAGCAGGTCGTGAGTGAGCGAGAGGCGAAGCGGGCCGGCATCGGCGGAGAGGTGAGTAGTGAAGCCCACCGTGCGGGCCCAGTTGTTCTTCCGCGTCCCGACCGTGTCGTCGTTCGCGTTGAAGGGGGTGGCGTTGTCGTCGAGGAAGCGGTAGTCGCCCCGGCTCTCGAGGTACTGACCGACGACGAACGCTCCCCAGTGCCGCGCCTGCCAGCCCAGTCCCGCATCGCTGCGCGAGGTGCCGAAGCTACCGAGTCCGCCGGTGACACGCGCCCACCGTCCCTGGCGCGCCGAGGACACGAGGTTGACGGCGCCCCCGCCGGGCGAGTCGAGCGCCAGCGGGGCGGCCCCGCGGAACACCTCGACGCGGTCGAGCGCCTCGATCGGGAGATCCGCCAGGTTGACGACGCCGTACTGGGCCTGGTTCAGCGGCACGCCGTCGAGGTAGACGGCGACCTGCGCCGGCGTCGAGCCGCGGATGGAGGCCGTGGCGAACGAGCCCGCGCCGCCCAGCTCGCGCACGTGCACGCCGACTGCGCCGGTGAGCACGTCGCTCACCATGAGCGCCCGTCCCCGCGCGCGTGAGACGTCGTAGCCCTGCGCGAGACCCGGCGTGGCCCGCAGGAGCGAATCGCTCTGCACGCGGGGCGCAGAGACCTCGATCATGGGCAATCGGATGACGCGATGGAGAATGGACCGGGTCGTGTCCGCCACGCCGGCGGACGCGAGCCCATGCCATGACAGGAGGAGCGCTGCTACCCACGATAGTCTGCGTGCCACGAGAGGTCTCCCGCCTCGCGAAGCCGAATCGCGACCCGCGAGGAGGAGGGCACGCCCGACAAACGAAACGCCCCTCCCGGGAAGTGGGAAGGGCACAAGCGCCCTGCCTCTCTCCTCGGAGAGTCACGGACCAACTGGGTTCAGGCAGGTCTCCTGACTTATGGCGCCTTCAGCGTTCCAGCCTTCCCGGCCCGAGTGAGCCAGTGGCGTACCTCGGAACGCCATCCGCCAATCACAGTGACGGGATCGTGGGGGCTTCTCACCCCTCTTCCCTCTTCGCCCCATGTGCGTCGGGGCACCTGAACCGCGTGACACTCTCTCGGAACGAACGGCGGAAGTCAAGAATCGTTCGTTGACCGTCTGTGGGGCGAGGAGTAGGTTCTGGACCTCGTTCACGGCATGAGTACTTTGGGAAGCCGGTGAGATTCCGGCGCGGCCCCGCCACTGTGAGCGGCGACGAAACCCGAGATGGGCAGGAGGATCTCCTCCACCCGACCACTGGCCACAAGCCGGGAAGGTCTCGGGAAGTAGGGCGACCCGCGAGCCAGGAGACCGACTCAGGCCATCATGCATCCGTCCCTCGCGGGAGGGGCTCGGAGCAATGCCCGGCTCGTGGTCTCTTCCGGCTGGACGGATGCCACTCTCACCAAGGGAGAGTCGCATCCATGCGCACCTTCTACCCCTGCAAGACGGCGCGGGCCGCCTTGTCACTCGCACTCCTCGCCCTCGCGCTCCCGACGCACGCTCGCGCCGCCTTCAACGACGTGGGCCAGGTGAATCCGGAGATCACCCGCACCGACCCCTCCATCGTGGCGTGGGCCAGCGGCGTCGCCGGCATCCAGCGCGGCTACGAGGACTACCAGCAGCCGGCGCTGGGCTACGCCTCGTACGGCAGCCCCGCGAACGTCCTCGGTCCCTCGGGCACGCCGTGCAGCCTCGGTGACGGCGGCTCGATCACCCTGACCTTCGACGCGCCCATCGTCAACGGCCCCGGCACGGATTTCGTGGTGTTCGAGAACGGCTTCGCCTATAACGGCGGTGTTTACGCCGAGATGGGGTTCGTCGAGGTGAGCTCGGACGGCACGCACTTCGCGCGCCTGCCCGCGCTCTGCCGGCGCACCGTGGCGACCGGGGCCTTCGATGTCATCAACCCCGCCGACTACTACAACCTGGGTGGCAACTACGTTGGCGGCACGGGAATCGATCTCCAGGATCTCATCACTGACGGAGACCCGCTGGTCACCGGCGGCCAAGTGGACCTCTCGAACGTCACGTACGTCAGGCTCGTGGACGTCGTCGGCGACATAGTCGGACCGGGTCGCACGTTCGATTACCTGGGGCGGCCGGTCTCCGACCCCTACCCCACGCCCTACGCCAGTTCCGGAATGGACGTGACCGGAGTCGGCGTCATCCATCAGGGCTCGTTGCCGACGCCGACGGTGGCAAAGTCCTGGGGCGCGCTCAAGGCCCTGTATCGGTAGTGCCTGGTCGGGCGCGCGGGGCAATTGCTCGAAGCTCCTCGCGCCCGGTTCAGCCTCGCCCTCGCACCCTACGTCTGACGTCAGAACCACGGGGCGACCCTGCTTCCGCGGGTGACCCGATGGGTGACACTCGATGTCCAACCGGGTCAACTTGAGGCCATTTGAGGCCACCAGCGAAGAGCGCCTCCGCGGGGGCTCACCCGCGGAGGCGCCTGTGCTTCAACGTCTTCCCGGACGTGACGACGATTGAGCCGTTTCGGATTAAAAGGCAGGTGCTCTACCGACTGAGCTAACGGGTCACGCTTCCGCTGGGCAGCAGGTTAGCGCAGGGGGCGCGGTGCGCGCTATGGTGTCGAACCCCGGCTGTAGGGAGCACATGATTCGGCCGCTCCCGAGAGCAAGTGAGTTTGCCGCTCCAGAGGGTGGTGGGGGGCATAGTCCGGGCTGGCTTCTGCCAGGAGGTCAGCCGTGGACTACTACCCACCCACCACCGTGGAGCGCGCCATGAGAGTACAGGAAGTGATGCTGAAGGCGATGAGTGGACAGATGAAGTGGCTGGAGGCCGCGGACGTGCTGGGCGTCCGACCCCGGACCATCCGGCACTGGAAGTGGAGGCTGGAACACGAGGGCATGGGCGCCCTGCTCGACCGGCGCTGCCGGGTGCCCTCGCCCCGGCGCGTCCCGGGCAACGAGGTGGAAGCGATCCTGCGGCTCTACCGCGAGCGCTACACCGGGTTCAACGTTCGCCACTTCCACGAACGGGCGGTGCGCGACCATGGGCTCACCCGTTCCTACACGTTCGTCAAGCACGTGCTGCAGGCCGCCGGCCTGATCCGCCGGCACCGGACCCGGGGCAAGCACCGGCTGCGCCGCGAACGCCGCGCCTGCTTCGGCGAGATGCTCCATCTCGATGGCAGCCGTCACCCCTGGCTGGCCCTCGTGCCCGAGCTGCGCCAGAGCCTGATCGCCGTGGCCGACGATGCCACCTCGCGCCTGCTCTATGCTCAGCTCTGGCCGTCCGAGACGCGGACCGCGGTCTTCCATGCGCTGCGCGCGGTCTTCCAGCAGCATGGCCTGCCGCAGCAGCTCTACACCGACCGCGCCGGCTGGGCCACCCGCGTGCCCAAGGCCGGCCGGCGCGAGGACCCCCAGCACCCTACCCAGCTGCAGCGCGCCCTCGAGGCCCTGGGGATCGAGCAGATCCTCGCCTTCTCCCCCCAAGCCCGCGGTCGCGGCGAGCGGCTCAACCGCACCCTGCAGGACCGCCTCGTCAACGAGCTGCGGCTCGTCGGCATCCGCACCGTCGAGGCGGCCAACCACTACCTCGATCACACCTTCCTGCCCGACTACAACGCCCGCTTCGCTCGCCCCCCGGCCGACCCGGCCACGGGCTTCGTCCCCCTCGGTAACGTCGACCTCGACCAGTACCTATGCGTCGAGGCCAGACGGCGGGTCAACCGCGACAACACCGTCGTGCTGGGCAAGACCGTGCTGCAGATCCCCAAACAACCTGGCCGGCGCAGCTGCGAACGGCGCCTGGTCCTCGTCCGCCACCACCTGCAAGGAGGCTACAGCATCCACCTCGGCTCGAGACGTCTGGCTCGTTACGACCGCCTCGGCCGCCTCCGCACCCCGTCCACCCCGCTTCGCCTCCTCCCGGCCGAGCGGCAAGATCACTTGTCAAAATCGAGCGGCAAGATCACTTGCTAACAACATGGTGTCGAACCCCGGCAGGCTGGTGGCGAACTAGCCCCAAGTGAGGGCCGTGCTGGCCCAAGTACCGGGGGGAGCACACCACCCACGCAGGCTTCCAGCAGGGCCTCCAGCAGACGCGGGACGCTGCGGAGGTCGCAGGCCAGGATCCCAGCGCTCGCCGGTCCGCGCTCCCGGAGCGAGGACACTCCAAGGCGGCAGGCCGTGCCGATCACGCTGGCCCGCCACGAACCGAACACCGTTTCGAGGACGGGGTTCGCACCTACTGCAAGCGGTTCCTTGCGGCCTGCAGCATGGAGCGCTTCCTCGGAGGCGACCCGTCAGGAGACAGCGGCACTGACCGCAGCCATCGTCGCGGCGAGCATGGCCGCTTCCTCGTCCATCTGCTCGAGGACGAGCCGATACCAGCCCACCACCGCCAAGAGGACCAGCGTTCCCGCCGGAACATCCGTGCTCCCGATCGTCATCAGGCCCGAGAGCGGTCCACCGCGCGTGGAGGGCGAGAACGACACGATCGGCCTCCCGGCCTGGTCGGCGAACATGCGGTCCTTGCCGCGAGAACGGAGGCGTGCCCAGGTGAAGGCACTCCCATCGCCGAAGCGGAGGCTCGTCACGCGCCCCGCGCGCTGCATGCGCGCCAGATCCCCCTCGGAGCCGGCCGTTCGCACGGTAATGTACGGGCGGAAGAAACCCATGCGCTTCAGCGTCCATTCGCCGTGCCTGCAGCTGGCCAGGGCAAGCGACCCACAGGTGCTCCGCCAAGTCACGCGCGCGACGCCGTTCCCGCGGGCCCGCAGCTCCCAGTTCCAGTGGCCCTCCGGCTGCCACTGGAGCGCTTCCCCGGTCAATGCCGTCCAGTCCGTCATGACGCGCCCCCTGCCCGTGTCTTCGGCCTTGCGTGTCCGATTCGCACGCCGCGCTCGTCGTGTCCCCAACGCGAGGCGCCGGACCTAGTGACGATGCATCATCCAGACCACAACCATCGCCGCGACGATGACCGCCGCGCCCATCGAGAAGAGCAGCACCGGTACGCGGGGCCGATCCACGCGGCTGTACAGGGCGATGCCCACGACCATGGCAACCAGCGAGCACCAGAGCAGCGCCCAAGCGTTGTTGAGCGCTGTGCCGATCAACAGCCCGGCCAGCACGACACTCCCTGCAACGCCGTCCACCGTCTTGCGCGACAAGGCGGCCATCGTCACCTCCCGGATCTGCCACCCACCACGGCATTGGACACTACGATCACTTCCAACAACCCAAGCTGACCCTAGCGCGGGGTGCGTGTCAAAGCAGTTGCATACACATTACGGCATCGTTTCAAGTGCCCGCCTCGCCTGGGATGTCCCGGCGGCCGACGCACGTCGGGCTGCACCATCGGAGGCGGGTGCAGCTTCCGCCTCAGTCACCGCCACGCTAGAGTACGAGCGTGCAGCCCGCGCGGCCTGGAACGATCGCCACGTCCTGGCCACGATTCCGTCCGGGACTGCGCCCTCCGCGGCGTACCGCAAGTGGGAGACCGCGATGAAGGCTCTCGTGGACGAGGAGTGCGGAGTGCCGGACGCCCTGATGTTGGTGGACGGGGAGCCGCCCCAGCCCGGGCACGGCAAGGTGCTGGTGCGGGTCGCGGACGATCCCTCCTCGTGCGAGCGCGGGGCGGGGCCGACGGGCGCGGTGGTGGAGATCGCACGTGAACGCTGAGCCTCTCAAGATCGCGTTGTTCGGTGCCCCGGGGGCGACCGGCCACGAGGTCATCGCGTCAGCCTTGCGTCGCGGATGGCGAGTGAACGCGCTGGTGAGGCACGGGGGGGAGCTGCCCCCGGCGGCGCCCCACGTCCGCGAAATCGTCGGCGGCTTCGACTCGACCGACGCAGTACGCCGGACCCTCGAGGACGCCGATGCAGCCGTGATCGCGATCGGCGCGCGCCCACCGTACCGCGAGGTCCTCTGCGCCGCGGCGACCCGCGCGATCATCGGGGCGGCGCGCGACGTCGGTGTCGAACGGCTCGTCTGCCTGACCGGCGCGCTCGTCGGCACCTATTCCGAGAACCAGGGCCGGCTGTTCTTGGCGATGTTCCGCCTGGCCACCGGCGGCCAGCTGCCAACGGCGCAGGACCGCGTGGACCAGGAGGACGCGGTCCGGGACAGCGGCCTGCGATGGTCGATCGTGAAGCCCCCACGGCTCACCAACGGCGCGCGAACGGGGCGCGTCACGCTGGGCGCGCGGGTGAAGGTCGGGCTGCTGTCGTCCATCTCCCGCGCGGACCTCGCGGACGTCCTGCTCGACCTGTGCGCGCGGCCCGACGGGGGCGGGGTCCTGTTCGTGAAGCGAGCCTGAAACAGCGGCCTCGTGCGAGCGCCCGACCGGGAACGACGGGCCAAGCGGACCGGGACCCATCCGCTCGCCATGTTCGAGCGTGCGATTCAGAGCACCTGCCCACTGAGCAGTTGGCTCACCTCGGCGCCCGCGCTCAGACCCGTGTACCTGAATTGCGCTTGCTTGAAAGTCCTTACCTGTCTGCTCCTGTCACCTCCTGTCCGCTCCTGTCAGGAACGCGAATCCGGGGCAACTCGCAGCCAGGGCGTGTACTTCGTTGTCCTGCAGGCACCTGCGACGACGGGCGTCGTCGAGCGTGGATACGATTAGAAGGCAGGTGCTCTGCCGACTGAGCTAACGGGTCACTCCGTGCCGGACGAAGGGCAGGTTAGCGCAGTGGGGACTCTCCTCGCCATCAGCGTGATCCAGCGCAGCCCGGTGGCCTGCGCGCTGCGCCATGCGGGATGGGCCACCCCAGCGAGGGATGGCTGCCGGTAGTTGGGCATCGCCGAAGCCACGTTCAGCGTCTGGGAGAAGAGATTCGCAGGCCCAGGAGCAGGTGAACTGCGCGAGGTGCGCCAACTCGAGGTGGACACTGTCGCAGGGGTTCTGAAGCGCAGTCTAGTGCAACACCACGGCCCGTGCGGTCACCACCTGCCCACTCTGCTGCAACCGCACCAGGTAGATCCCGGTTGGCAGATTCCCTGTGTCGAGCGCGAGCCGGTGCGCGCCGCCGTCCGCGCCTTCTATCGCTCGGACGAGCACGCGACGACCGGCCAGATCGAAGACCTCGACGCGCGCCGTTCCCGGCCCCCGCAGCTCGTATCCGATCGCGAGCCCGGCGGACGTGGGCGTGGGCACCTCGAGCCGGAGCGCGCTCGAGCTCGCGGCGGCGCGGGGCGGCCCACCCCACCGCGGCCGCACCGCCCGGACCAGGTGAACGCGGCCGAGAATCTCGAAGTGGGGCGTGCGCCCGCGGAGTACCAGCATGGTGTCCACTGGACCGCGGGCGAGCGAGTCGGCAGGGAAGTTCAGCACGAGGTCGAGCCGGTCGTCGCGATTCACGTCGCGCCACTGCGCGACGAAGCCCTGGCCGGCCGGCTCGCCTGCCTTCGTGTGGTCTCGTCCGTCTTGATGCGTCAGGGCGTGCACGCCTTCGAGCGTCACTGTCTCGGTGAGCACACTGTCCGGCGAGAAGCCCGCGTCTGCGAGGATCGCAGCCTCGACGTGCGCATCGGGTGCACCCGGAACGCTCGTTGGCGGCAGCAGCGCCACCCCCACCGGACGGCTGAACGCGAGCCCCAGCAAGTCTCCCTTGCGCGTCCAGTCCACGCCGCCATACGCCAGCATGCGGTCGGCCTCCGCGTCGTACGCAAGGCTGAACGTGATGCGTGGCGTGGGCGGATCCCCCGTGAGCGCGAGCGGCGTCCACGTCGACGGGTTCGTCAACTGCAGGGCCCAGACGCTTGCTTCACCGTCCCAGAACAGCAGCCGGTCCCGCAGGCGATCGATCGTGGCGCTCGCGAGGGGCAGGAGGTAGGGGTCCGGTATCGCGGCCGGCGGCAGGTCCGGTCCCAGCGGCACCCAACGCAACGTGTCCGCCCCCAGTGGCAGCGCCCAGCAATCGAGGTGCGCGGGGGGGCCATGGCTCTCCACCGTGCCCCCGGCCACGACCAGCAGCCGGTCGCGCATCGCGTCGTAGCCCGTCCACTGGCGGCACCGGGCACCAGGCGAGTTGACGGGTGCGATGCGGGTCCACGTCAGGTCCCGCAACGAAAGCGCCCAGAGGTCATCGTGATCCTGGCCGTAGAGGACGTTCGGGCTGAAGTAGCTTGCGCCACCGAAGAGCAGCACGCGGTCGCGCTTCGGATCGTACGTCACGGTGAACTCGGTCCGGCCAGGAGGCAGCGTTCCCGAGACGGGCAGCGCCTCCCACCTGCGCGGCGGGTCGAGCGGCATCGCGGA
Organism: uncultured bacterium; assembly: GCA_964398895.1. GTDB lineage: Bacteria > Eisenbacteria > RBG-16-71-46 > RBG-16-71-46 > RBG-16-71-46 > JANXPZ01. Next base: position 8,005 of record CAYNPF010000017.1, on the reverse strand, counting down.
GACGGCATCGATGACATCGGGGCGCCCACCATGGATCTGAAAGTACCCGCCACTGAACGAGATCAGACGCCGGCGCGCGCTGTCGTACGCCAGGTTTGGCGCGATGTTCGCCTCGGGCGCGCCGTCGGTGGGGAGTTGGTCCCACGTCACCGGACCCACCAGCGAACCCGCCCACAGGTCGGGCTGACCGGTCCAGTCATCGGGGTCGCCGCCAAAGACGAGTAGCTGGTTCGCGGCGGGGGCGATCACGAGTTCAGCGGCCTCGCGCCGCGGTGGAAACGTATCCGGAGCATTGGCGTTGACCCGCGCCCACGCGAGGGTTCCCAGCGCGAGTTCGTAGCAGAGGTTCCCTGTCTCCTCGCCTCCGAACTCGAGCAGGCTCCCATGCTCCGGCACGTAGGCGGCGGCCTGACTTCCCACGCGAGGGTTGGCTCCCGTGGTGGCGAGCTGCGTCCACACACCTCCCGCGGCGGCATCGCCGATGGGGAGTGCCCACGTGTCGGCAAGGTAGGCGTCCTGCTGCCAGCCGTCGCCACCGCTGATCACCATCCGGCGCGTCGCCGGGTCCACGATCGCGGCGTGGCGCTGACGCCCGTGCGGCGCGTTCGCCGCCGGAACCTGCGACCAGGTGGGCGCACCGCCGAGGGCCAGGGCCCATGTGTCGGACAGGATCGTGCCGGTCAGGCCGTCCCAGCCACCGAAGATCAGCATGCGATCGTTCCACGGGTCGTAGATGGCGCTCGCAGCTTCTCGCGCCGACGGTGACGATTCGCCGGTAGAGAGCGGACACCACGCCGGTGTGCCCGCGAGCGAGAGCCCCCACGTGTCGGCGAAGGCGGCCCCGCTGTGGCCCGGCTCGACCGAGCCGCCGAACAGCACCATGCGATCGCGCGCCGGATCGTAGATCGCGGCCGCGCCACAGCGAGCCGCGGGCGGCGTACCCAGGGGTGCAATCTGCGTCCAAGTCGGAGCGTCTGCCAGCGTCAGCGCCCAGACATCGCCGAGCGGATTCTGCCAGTCCGTCGTGCCGCCGAATACGATGATGCGGTTGCGCAGCGAGTCGTAGACCGCGGTGTAGCCGGTGCGCGTCGCGGGGAAGTCGCTCCCCGACACCGGAACGCGCCGCCACGCGGGCCGCCCGGGCGCGAGCGAGAGCGTCCACACCTCATGGAAGTCATCGCCGCTGACGAGGACCAGGACGTGCTTCCGTGCGTCGTGAACCAGGACCCCGGCTTTGGCCCTCGGCGGATCGAGCGGCCCCGACAGCAAACTCCACACGCCGTCCATGGTGGCGCCGGGGGGAGGCGGCGTGCGATGGCCGCGTCGTCGCAGGATATCGACGCTGTCGCGGGGCGAGGCAGCGTGAGACGTCGGCAGGACAACGCGAGGCGGCACAGTCCCAGCGGGTGACGCCGCCTCGGCGGACACGCGCGACGGGAAGGCAAGGCACGCGCCGGGGACAAGGGGGTTGGCTGCAAGGGCGGCAAGCAGCGCACCCGTCAGGGCGACCAGCGACGTGCGGCCCACCGCGCGGCACGCAGACTGAAAAGAGGGAGCGAGGCCCATGGCGTGGCTCCGGTCCGAGTCGAGGGGCGTGACAGCGAATACGAACGGCTAGCCAGGTACCAGACTCAAGTCCTCCGACCGTACAACACGGTTACGATCCAATGCATACAAGCCTAAGCCTCACACTCACGGTGCTGCAAGCGCGCCTATCTGTAGATCACCTTCAGGCGACCCCAGGTCGGCGTTCTCGCCGGCGTCGGGCTCAGTCCTTCGGGGACGACCCCGAGCGGGCCACCCATCCCCGTCAGCAGTGCACCATCGGTGCTTCGCCCCGTGATCAACGTGCTGCACACGTTGTCCACCGGGATGCAATCGCTGTGCGCGATCATCCCGTCTCCAGCCACCGCGATCCCCTTCGAGCGACAGTAGGCGCTGAGGGGGGAATGGGTGGAGGTCGCGTCAGCCAGGTGCGTCTCCTCGATGCACCCACCACGTCCGTCCGCGAATCCCGTCTGCAGCGTCCACGCAGTCCCGTTGCTGACAGCGATGTCGAACGGATGGACGAACTCGCTGCTAGTGGCCACGAACGACTCGATCCCGCTCGCGGGGTCAACTCGAACGATACTCCCACGCAGGGGCAGACTGTTCTCGGCTACGTACAGCATCCCATCGGAACCGTTCGTCAGGCCCAACGGGTACGAGAGGAGCCCCCCCGATGCGAACGTCGTGGGCTCGCCCGTGTCGGGGTCAACCCTCAGGATCCTCCCCGGGTTGATCAGAGACACGAAGAGCTTGCCGTCATTCGTCACCGTCAGGCCAAACGGAACGCCACCGAGCGCCGCACTCGATACGAGCACGGATTGCGATCCCGAGCCCGGGTCAACGGCCACGATCCCCTGATCGCAGTCGGTGACGAGAATGCGGCCGCGTAGGTCCACTGCGACGTGCGACGGACGCGTCACGAGGGGGCCCGTGCTGACCACGGTCGGAGCGAAGCTTGTGTGATCCAGCACGACGATCTGGCAGGCGCCGTACGTCGCCGTGTTCGCCAACACGAAGTCGCCTGGGTGCAGCGTCGCTGCACGTGCCGAAGCCCCGCCGATCGCGGCGACAAGCGCCACCACGACCAATTCGGTCTTCAGACGCTGTAGTCCCGACGCAGCCCACCCCGCGATTGACCTACGAGACATATCAACCTCCATGCGCGGCACCACCTCGCCCTCACCTCAGCACGACGGCGCGCGCCGTGAACACGCGCTCGCCCTGCGTCAGCCGCACGAGGTAGACGCCGGGCGCGAGCGCGCGGCTCTCGGGTAGCACGAACTCGCCCTGACCGTCCGCGGCCACGGGCACCTCGCCCCGCACGAGGCGCCGGCCCTGCACGTCGAGCAGTTCGAACCGGGCCGGCAGCCCCGACGCCAGCGCGTACTTCAGCGTCAGCGACGCACCGCGCATCGGTGACCCGATCACGCGCACGCCGTGCTCCGGGGCACCGGCTCCACCGTCGGCCTCCGCCGGCGGCCCCCACTCGTTCCTCGCCGACCGCGGCAGGCGCAGCCTGGCGTAACCGGTGACCCGCATGCCGCCGCTGGTGACCGCGGCGAGCGCGACCACCGAATCCGCGGGCACGGACTTCAGCTCGGCCAGCGGCACGTGACCCAACAGGTCCCGGAAGATCCGGCGCTCGGGCCCCCGCAACCCGCCGTGCCACGCGTAGCCCTGCTCGAAGCGCACCCGTGCGCCCGCGAGCGTGGCGCCCCGGCGCAGGAGCGAATCCACGGAGAACGAGGCGCTCCCGAACACGGTGACGCGCAGCGAGCCGGCGCTCTCGTCACGGCCGTGGTCCTCGACGACGACGTCCATGGCGACCTGGCGCGTGGGCGGCACGAGCTGGAGCGCATTCAGGTCGGCGCGCAGGAGTCCCCGCGCGGCTCCGCCGAAGACGAACACCCGATCGCCGGCCGGGTCGAGCGTGTGGGCCGCGCCGGTGCGGAGCGGGAACGTGTTGCGCTGGACCGGCGGCGGCTCCCACGCGTTGGGTTGTGCGAACGACAGCGCGTAGAGCGCGGGCAGACTCGTGTCCACGAGCAGCAGGCCGTCCCGCGCGGTGTCGAGGATCGGGAAGCGCTCGATCGCGACTTCGTCGGCGTTCGCGCGCACCTCGGCGGGCGCGTCCGGCCCGAGTCGTTGCCAGGCGAGCGAATCGCCACCGAGCGGCAGCGCCCACGTGTCGTAGAGGCGGCGCGGATAGAAGCCGGTGGGAAACGCCTGCGAGAAGATGCCGCCGTGCACGATCAGCCGGTCCCGCAGGGTGTCGAGCAGGGCGGTGGCCTGCCAACGACCGTCCGGCGTGCCGCTGGTCGCCAGTTGCGTCCAGCGCAGCGTGTCGCCGAGCGCGAGCTGCCAGAGATCATCCAGGGCGGCGGGGCTGTCGTCGGTCGTGCGCGCCCAGGCGGCGCCGCCGAACATCAGGACGCGGTCGCGTTTCGCGTCGTAGACGAGGCACATCTTCTCGCGCCCCATCGGCAGCGGGCCCGCGATCGGCAGCGGTTGCCAGGTCGCGCCCGTCGTGTGCAGCGGCAGCGCCGAGATCTCGTTCACCCGACCACCGTGGCGGATGACGTCGTCGCCACCGAAGCTCAGCACCCGGTCGCGCCGGGAGTCGTAGACGGTGCACGAGGCGCCGCAACGCGGCGCGACGCCGGCGACCTCCGTGTAGGTCCAGCCGCTCGCGTCCGCGAGCGAGAAACCCCACGGCTCGTCGTAGCAGCGCCAATCCGTGTCGCCCCCGTCCAGCACGACCACCTGGGGCACGACGGGATCCGCGAGCATCCAACTGTCCATCTGCCGCGCGGGCGCCCGCGGGTCTTCCATCGGAGAGACCTGCGCCCACGCGTTGCGTTCGAGGTCCAGCTCGTAGCACGAGTTGGGCGCGGCGCCGCTCACGAGCCCGCCGAGACTGGCGAGGCCGCCATAGGTGATCAGGCTGTGTCTTTCGGGCGAGTAGATCGCCCCGTGATGGAACGCCACCGGGGCCGGACCGCCGGCGAGCAGCGAGTCCCAGGCCGCGGGTCCGCGCAGCGGCAGCGTCCAGGCATCGCCGAGACCGTGCCGGTAGTCGGGATACGTGTAGCCGCCCTGCACCACCATGCGCTGGTGCCCGAAGTCCACCACCGCGACCTGAGCCGCTCGGCCCTGCGGGTGTCGCGCGGAGGTGATCGGCGTCCAGGTTCCATCCCCGAACCGGAACGACCACGCGTCGTCCTTCGCGACCAGCGATGAACCGGCGCCCCACCCCCCGAACACCACCATGAGGTCGAGCCACGGATCGTACACGGCCGATGCGTCGGTGCGTGGCGACGGGCCGGCGCCGGCGGCGGCGATCATCGTCCACCGCGCCGGGCCCGAGAGCGACAGCGCCCAGGTTTCGCCCGAGCGGCAGGTGTCGCAGTTCGCATACGTGCCACCGAAGATCACCAGTCGGTCGCGAACCGGATCCACGATCGCCACGTGGCCGTCGCGGGCCGGGCCGGTCGAGTCGGCGGGCAGCAGCTGGGTCCACCCCGACGCGCCGCCCAGCCCGAGCGTCCAGGTGTCACTCAGCACCGCCGTGCCGTCCCAGCCGCCGTGCAGCACGACGCGGTCCCGCAGCGAATCGTAGACCGCCACGAAGGCGATGCGCGGCGACGGATACGGTCCCGCCAGCGATCGCGCGCTCCACTGCGGCATTCCCGTCGCGGGCAGCGACAAGGACCACTGGACCCCGAAGTCGTAGCCGTCCACCAGCAGCATACGGTGGCGGCGCGAGTCGCGGACGACGGCCGCGCGGTTGACCGCCGGCGTGTCGAAGGGCCCGGCCACCCGTTGCCACGTGCCGGCGAGCGTCGCACCCGGTGCCGGTGCGGGGTCCTCGCTCCCGCCCGGCGGCGCGGGTAGCGGCGGGGCGAACGCGCCGTGGCGCGCGCGCGACGAATCCGGCCGCGCCTCCGGCGCGCCAGCATCACCGAAGCGGTCGTCACCGCGCGCCGCGGGTGGGACGGCCACGGCGCAGAACGCAAGCAACAGCAGGCCCGCGCCACGGCCGAAACGAATGCGGGACTCGGGAGCAACGGCGGCGATGCGCGCGGGAAGATCCAACAGGCGCGGCCAGTGCATGGCGCGGTTCCTTACTCGGGGGCCTGGTGCGGCGGTTCCGGTTCGCACCGGGAGTGCGATGCGCAATACCATCGCCCCCTGGCCACCCAAGTATCACACAGCCGGCGCGGGAGTCCCAGCCCGGACCGTCCACGCGCCCGTGTCCCCCGCGCCCACGCGCCGGCCCGCACGAGCCAGCAACTCGGGTGCGGCGACCGCGGCGCGGGCCCCCAGCGGCCCGCTCTCCAGCGTCGTGCCGGCGCCGTGGGGCCGTTCGGGACCGGCCATGGGAGTCCGACCGGGCCCCGGGAGGCTCACCGCTGCGGGACGCGCCCGGGGCGCTCCTCCCCTCGCCTTCCCGCCTTCCGCAGCATCCACATCATCGGGCACCAGCCCGTGAGCGCGCTCTGCAGCAGGTTGAGGCCGACGAACGCCGTGAACGCGAACCACCACGGGCTGACCCAGACGCCGAGTGCCACGGAGGCGAGCACGAACGCTCCGGCGATTCCACGCAACGCGGGTTCGACGTTCATGGCGGGCCCCTCCTCCGCGGACACGACCTACGCCTGGCGCTCGACCGGCATCAGGAACAGGCGCGACACGAGGTCGCCGTGCGCGTCGCGCCACTTCACCATCTCCTCGAACAGCCGCGCGGCCTGCGCGTCCTCGGCGATCACCATGACGAGCGCGAGCGCGCCGGGGTGCACGCGATCTCCGCCATGGATGCCGGTCCGGCCGCCGCCCTCGATCACCGGGACGACGGTGTAGCCCGGGGCACCCAGCGCGGCCAGGTCGTGGCGCAGCGTGTCCACGCGGGCGGCGTCGGCGAACATCATCACCAGCTTCATCAGGCGACCCCCTCGGGAGCGGGCACGGGCGCGGGGTCGGCGATGCGCCGGCCGCGCCGGAACCGGTGGTAGAGCAACGGCACCGCGACCCGCGAGAACACGGGCGCCGCGAACGCACCACCGATCAGCGCCACGGCGAGGCCCTGGAAGATCGGGTCGAACAGGATCACCGCGCCGCCCACGATCACCGCGGCGGCGGTCAGCACCATGGGCCGGAAGCGGATCACGCCGGCGTCAATGCACGCCTCCTCGAGCGACAGTCCCTGCGCCATGCGCAGCTCGATGAAGTCCACGAGGATGATCGAGTTGCGCACCTGGATCCCGGCGCCGGCGATGAAGCCGATCATCGAGGTCGCGGTGAAGAACGCCCCAGCGAACGCGTGCGCGGGCAGGATGCCGATGAGCGACAGCGGGATCGGCAGCATGATCACCAGCGGCGTCGTGAACGACTTGAACCAGCCGACGGTGAGCACGTAGATGAGCAGGAGCACCACCGCGAACGCCGCCCCCATGTCGCGGAACACCTCGTAGGTGATGTGCCATTCCCCGTCCCACTTCAGCGAGTAGTGCTCGTCGGAGTCCGGCAGCTTCGTGCTCAACTGGTGCACGCGGCCGCCGTCGGGGGCGCGCAGCGAATCCACGCGTGGGCGCAGCGCGGCGATCGCGTAGACCGGCGCCTCCTCACGGCCCGCCACGTCGCCGAGCACGTACACGACGCGGTGCAGGTTCTTGTGCATGATCTCGGCCGGCGCCGAATCGGCCTCGACCCGCAGCAGCTCCGACAGCGGCGTGCCGCCGCCGGCGCCCATCCGCAACGCCCCAAGCGCGCCCAAGTCCGCGCGATCGGCGGCCGCGAGGCGCACGGTGATGGGCACCGCCTCCGCCTCGTCGGGGGCCCGCAGGTTGCCGACATCCTGGCCGCGGTAGAGCGCGAGCGCCCCCGCAACCTGGGCCGGCGCCAGTCCGGCGAGCGCCGCGCGATCGCGGTCCACGACCAGCCGCGTGCGCGGCTGCCCCTCGGTGAGCATCAGGTCGGTGTCCACCACGCCCGGCGTGCGCCGGAACACGCCCCAGACGCGCCGTGCGAACTCCCGCTGCCCGGCGAGGTCGGGGCCGTACACCTCGGCGACCAGGGTCGAGACCACGGGGGGACCGGGCGGCACCTCGACCACCTTCACCCGCGCGCCCGCGGCGTTGGCGATCGCCTCGAGCGCGGGACGCACCTCGCGGGCGATCGCGTGGCTCTGGTACCGCCGATGCGCCGCCTCGACCAGGTTCACCTCGAGCGAGGCGAACCGGGGATCGGAGCGGAAGTCGTAGTGGCGCACGAGCCCGTTGAACGTGAGCGGCGCGCCGAGCCCGTCGTAGACGACGACGCGCTCGACTTCGGAGCGCCGCACCAGCTCGCGCTCCATGCGCGTCGCCACCGCCAGCGTGCGCTCGAGCGACGTGCCGGGCGGCATGTCGAGGAGCACCTCGAACTCGCTCTTGTTGTCGAAGGGCAGCATCTTGACGGT
>CAYNPF010000016.1:0-18277 GCA_964398895.1 uncultured bacterium | reverse complement strand
GGAAGACGTCCCTGCCGACCTTGAGCCCGGCGGCCTCCAGCGCGGGCTGGATGACCTCCTCGGTCGTGCCGGGATAGGTCGTGCTCTCGAGGATGACGAGCTGGCCCTTGTGCACGTACTTCCGGATCTGGTCCACGGCGGCGACGATGAAGGAGACGTCCGGGTCGCGCATCTTCGACAGCGGCGTGGGAACGCAGATGCACACCGCATCGGCCTTGCGCAGCACCGCGAAGTCGGTGGTCGCGACCAGGTGGCCCGAGCGCGTCAGCTCGCGCACGTCGCGGCTGCCCACGTCCTGGATGTAGGAGCGGCCGGCCTGCAGGTCGCGGACACGGTCCTGGCGCAGGTCAATGCCGGTGACGCGGAAGCCAGCCCGGGCGAATTCGACGGCGAGCGGGAGCCCGACGTAGCCGAGTCCGATCACGCCGAGGTGGGCCTTCCGGTTCTGGATGCGAAGGGACAGCGTTTCTGCGGGTGTTGCCTGGCGGGTCCTGCGGGTGGTGGGTCGCATAGGCGTGGAACGCTAGCAGAGGGCGTCGAGACGGGTCAACCGCCGGAGCCCCGGAGCGGCGTCCCCCGCGGGTGGGAGGGTGCCGGGTTTGCCCAACGCCACGCGAGGCCTCAGAATGAGCCCTCATGGTGATGCACATTGCACGGTATCGGCGCGGCGAGGAGCGTTGCTGGGGCCGACGCGAGGGCGACGTCCTGGTCCGGCTCGACGCGCCGCCGTGGCTCGCCGGGCGCGAGACCGGCGTGCGCGACGCGGCGGCCGACGTGGTCCTGCTGCCGCCGGTCGAGCCCGGCAAGATCGTCTGCGTGGGATTGAACTACCGCGACCACATCGCCGAGAGCCGGACCGCCGTGCCCGGCGGCGGCGACGTGCCGGCCGAGCCGCTGCTGTTCCTCAAGCCGCCCAGCGCGGTGATCGCCCACGGCGAGGCGATCCGCCATCCGCCCGGGGTGCAGCGCCTCGATCCCGAGGCGGAGCTGGCCGTGGTGATCGGCCGGCGTGCGTGCCGGGTGGACGCGGCGGAGGCGCTGGCGCACGTGGCGGGCTGCACCTGCTTCAACGATGTCAGCGCCCGCGACTACCAGCGCCGCGATGGGCAGTGGACACGGGCGAAGGGCTTCGACACCTTCGCGCCGCTGGGTCCCTGGGTGGCGGTGGGGCTCGATCCGGGTGCGCTCCAGATCCGCTGCCGCGTGAACGGGGAGGAACGGCAGCGCGGCTGCACCGCCGATCTCATCCACCCGGTGGCCGCCCTGGTCGCCTTCGTCTCGGGCATCATGACCCTCGAGGTCGGCGACGTGATCGCCACCGGAACGCCGGCCGGAGTCGCACCGATCCGGGTCGGCGACACGGTCGAGGTCGAGATCGAGGGCATCGGCGTGCTGCGCAACCCCGTGGTGGCGCCCCCGGCATGACGGCGCGGGCCGCGCTGCTGATCGGCAACGGCCGGGTGTGGAGCGGCGGCGCCGGCGTGGCCGACACGGTGGCGGTGGCCGACGGTCGCGTGCTCGCGGTCGGCCGGGCCGACGAACTGGCGGTGCTGGCCGGGGCGGAGACGGTGCGGCTCGACGCGCGCGGCGGGACGGTGACGCCGGGGATGGTGGACGCCCACCTGCACCTGCTGGCCTGGGCGCGCTCGCGCGAGGAGGTGGCGCTGGCCGGGGCCGCCTCGCGGGCCGAGGCGCTGGCGCGCGTCGCCGCCTTCCTCGAGGCGCTTCCCGGAGACGGTCCGGTCGCGGGCCGCGGCTGGGACGCCCACGGCTGGAGCGAGGCGCCCGACCGGGCCGGCCTCGACCGGGTGAGCGGGGAGCGGCCGGTGCTGCTGCACAGTCGCGACTACCACGCACTCTGGGTGAACGGCGCGGCGCTGCGGGCGGCCGGCGTGGGGCGGGACACGCCCGAGCCCGCCGGCGGGCGCATCGAGCGCGACGGTGCCGGCGAGCCGAGCGGTGTGGTGCGGGAGCACGCGGTGCGCCTCTTCGCGCCGCTGCTCGCCGCCGCGGGGCGGGGCGACGACGCGCGGCGGCTGGCGGCTGCGGTGCGCTGGCTGCACGCGCAGGGGATCACCGGCGTGCACGTCTTCGAGGACCTCGAGGCGATCCGCACGCTGCGGGCCTTCCAGGCCGACCCCGGGCGGCCGAGGCTGCGCCTCGTCGCGCACCTGCCGGCCGCGGACCTGGACGAGGTCCTGTCCCGGGGGATCCTCAGCGGTGCGGGGGACGAGTGGTTCCGCTACGGTGCGGTCAAGCTGTTCGCCGACGGCACCCTGGGCTCGCGAACCGCGGCACTGCTGGAGCCCTACGAGGGCTCGGGCGAACGCGGCATGGAGCTGGCCCCGCCGGCCGAGTTGGCCCGCACGGCGGTGCGCGCGGCCGCCGGCGGGCTGGCGGTCGCCATCCACGCCATCGGCGACCGGGCGGTCCGCTCGGCGCTCGACGCCGTGCAGGCGGCGGCCGACGGGCCACGGCCGGCGCCGCCCCCGCGCATCGAGCACGCGCAGCTCGTGGATGCCGCCGATCTGCCGCGCTTCGCGCGCCTGGGCGCCTGGGCCAGCATGCAGCCGACCCACTGCGTCTCCGACATCGAGCTGGCCGAGCGCGACTGGGGCGCGCGCGCGGCGCGCTCCTATCCGTGGCGGTCCCTGCTCGACGCCGGGGCGACGCTGGTCTTCGGCTCCGACGCCCCGGTGGAGCCGCCCCGCCCGGCGGCCTGGCTTCACGCCGCCCTGACAAGACAGCGCGCGGACGGCACTCCGGTGGGCGGCTTCGCGCCGGGGCAGCGGATCGGCCTCGACGAGGCCCTGCGGGCGTGCACGACGGCGACGGTCGCCGCCGCGGGCGCGCTCGGGGGCCGTCCCGCCCCGAGTCCCTCCGGCGTCGGCGTCGTGCCGGGGGCGTCGGCCGACCTGGTGGTCTGGAACGGCGACCTGCACCGGCTGGACGCTTCCGGGCTGTACAATGCGCGCCCAGAGTGTACTGTCCTCGCGGGTGAGATCGTGCACCGGGAGCCGGTGGCCGCAGGGCATGATGTCCTGCACTCGACGGGGGACCCATGACCGACCGGTATCAGACCGCAGCCGACGAGGAGCTGGTGCGCGCCGCGCAGGGCGGCGAGAACCGTGCGTTCGACGAGCTGGTGCGCCGCTACCAGGACAAGGTCTATCGGTTGTCCTACAAGATCCTGCGTCACGAGGACGACGCGGCCGAGGCGCTGCAGGACGCGTTCCTCTCGGCCTACCGCGGCCTGGGCAACTTCAAGGCCGAGTCCACGTTCTCGACCTGGCTGTACCGCATCGCCACCAACGCGAGCCTGATGAAGTACCGCAAGCGTCGCGACGGCCACGTCTCGCTCGACCAGCCGCAGGGCGCGGGCGACGACGGCGAGCCGCTGCAGCTCGCCGACTGGTCGGCGCAGCCACCCGAGGATCTGCTCACCGCCGAGACCCGGCAGGTCATGGAGGAGGGGATCCAGCGCCTGCCCGAGGAGCTGCGCACGGTGTTCGTGCTGCGTGACATCGAGGAGCTGTCGAACGCGCAGGTGGCGGAGGTCCTCGACCTGTCGGTCGCGGCGGTGAAGTCGCGGCTGCATCGCGGACGCATCCAGTTGCGGGAGCGGCTCAACCGTTACTTCAACGACCGGATGACGAAGAAGGACCGCGTCCACTGAGGACAGCGGTCCCGGAGAAGGGAACGATGCGAGGGGAAGGGACTCCCGTCCGTCAGCGCAGCGCCAGCCAGGCCAGGACGCCGGCGGCCAGTGCGAGACGGTACGCGCAGAAGATCCCGAAGCCGGCGCGCGCCAGCCAGCGCAGCAGGACCTGGATCGCCAGCAGGCCGACCAGCGCCGCGGCGATCACCCCGATCGCCAGCGTGGAGAGCGGAAGGTCGTGGGGAAGGTGGCGCAGTTCGAGCAGTCCGGCCCCGAAGGTGATCGGTGTGGCGAGCAGGAACGAGAAGCGGGCCGCCGTCACCCGGTCGAGCCCGGCGGTGCGCCCGGCTGTCATGGTCACGCCCGAGCGCGACACGCCCGGCACGAGCGCCACGACCTGCGCGAAGCCCACGAACAGGCTGGTGCCCCAGCCCGGCAGCCGGCCGCCATCCCGGGCGGTGCTGCCGCTCGGGCGCCGGTCGGCGAGCCACAGCAGGAGCCCGAAGAGCGCGAGCATCGCCGCCTGCAGGATCGGCGAGCGCAGGTACCGCGTCGCCGCATCCTCGAGCAGCACGCCGGCGATCGCGGCCGGGATGCTCGCGACCACGAGCCGGGCCAGCAGGCCGCGCGCCCGGGTGCCCTCGGCGTCGCGCCGCGCGATGCCGGTGAGCAGGGCGAGCCAGTCCCGCCAGAAGGCCACGACCAGCGCCAGCAGCGTGCCCCAGTGCAGGGCCACGTCGAAGGCGAGTCCCTGGTACCGCCAGCCCAGCATCTCGGGCACGAGGTACAGGTGGGCGCTGCTCGAGATGGGCAGGAGTTCGGTGAGTCCCTGGATGGCGCCGAGCACGGCGGCCTGCAGGGGCGAGAGCCCGGCGACGGGGATCGGGGTCGTGGCGATCATGGAACCGCACGCTAGCACGGGGGAACGGGCGTGACCAGCCACGGCCGGCGCGAGGGCAGCACCGAGCGCAGCGTGGCGCGCGGGGCCGGGACCTCCGGCGCCGCGATCCTGCTGTCGCGCATCACCGGGCTGCTGCGCGACCAGGTCATGGCGGTCTGCTTCGGCGCCGGCTTCGCCACCGACGCCTTCAACGTCGCCTTCCGCATCCCGAACCTGCTGCGCGACCTGCTCGCCGAGGGCTCGATGACGCGCTCGCTGGTGCGGACCTTCACCGACTACGATCGCAATCGCGGGGCGGAGGAGGCCTGGGAGCTGGGCCGCCAGCTCATGACCGTCCTGTTGACCGTGCTGGCGGGGCTCGTGCTGCTGGGCTGGGCGTTCACGCCGCAGATCGTGCGGCTGATGGCCGGCGGTTTCGAGAAGGTGCCCGATCTGCTCGGTGGCTACAGCAAGCTCGGGCTGACCGAACTGCTCACCCGCGTGATGCTGCCGTTCCTGCCGGCGGTGGTGTTGGCGGCGGTGGCCATGGGCATGCTGAACGCGCGCGAGCGCTACGGCGTGTCGCAGCTCGCCTCGGCCGTGCTCAACGTCGGCATGGTGGTCGTGGGCCTGGGCCTCATCCCGGTGGCGCACGCGCTGGGGCAGCCGGCCATCCTCGCCATGGCCGTGGGTGTGCTGGTGGGCGGCTGCCTGCAGTTCGCCTACCAGTTGCCGCCGCTGCACCGGCTGGGCTTCCGCCTGCGCTGGCGCTGGCCGCGACGCGACAGCGGCGTGCGGAAGGTGGCGTGGTTGATGATCCCGGCGACGGTGAGCAGCGCGGGCTGGCAGATCAACACGGTGGTGAACACCATCATCGCCAGCCACCTGCAGCAGGGCAGCGTCTCGTGGCTCTACTACGCGCTGCGCCTGCAGCAGCTCCCGGTCGGGGTGCTGGGCGTGTCGTTCGGCATGGTGGCCATGACCAAGCAGGCCTACGCCATGGCCGAGGCCGACGTGGAGCGCTTCAAGGAAACGCTGGAGTCCACGCTGCGCCTGATGATCGTGGCGACGCTGCCGGCGACGGCCTGGCTGATCGCGCTGTCGCAGCCCATCGTGGCGCTGCTGTTCGAGCACGGCCGCTTCGGCCCCGGTGACACGGTGCAGACCGCCGGGGCGCTGGTGATGTACGGCCTCGGCGTGCCCGCGGCGGCGGGCGTGAACGTCATGGTCGGGGCCTTCTACGCGCTCGACGCCCCCTGGCTGGCGGTGAAGGCGAGCGTGGTGTCGGTCGTGGTGAACCTGGTCCTCAACCTGCTCTTCGTCGGGCCGCTCGCCTTCCTCGGTCTCGGTCATCGCGGGCTGGCGCTGGCCGCGGCGGTGGCGGCCTCCGTCAACCTGCTGCAGCTCCTGTTCTACATCCGGCGTCGCGTGGGGCGCTTCGGCGGTCGGCGCGTGCTCGACAGCGCGCTGCGGGCGGGAGCCGCCTCGGCGATCGCCGGGCTGGCCGGGGCGGGGGTGATCGCGCTGCTCGACGGGTGGTGGCACCGCGGCTTCGTCACGGAGGCGCTCGTCGTGCTGGCCGGCAGCGCCCTGGTGCTGGGGCTGGCCTGGGGGCTGATGCGCCTGCTCCGCGTGCGCGAACTGGCCACCGTCGAGTCGCTGGCGCTGTCCGCGGTGCGGCGCCTCACCGGGCGCTGAGCGCCGGTCGGACTCAGCGCGGGCGCCGCGGCTCCCGCCGCCACAGCGAGGGGAAGACCCGGAAGGCGAGGAGCCGTTCCGGGCGCCAGGTCGCGGAGGCGATCTCCACCGCCAGCCAGCCGGCGTAGACGAAGCAGATCTCCTCGCGCCAGTGCGGCTGCACGAACTGCGCCAGCCAGAGCAGGAACAGGCCGATCGCCTCGTAGGCCTGGAAGCGCAGGTTGGCGAGCAGCACCATCCCGAGCAGGCTCTGGAGCAGGGTGAGGACGAGCTCCACCCGGTGGCTGCTGATGTCCACCGCCGCAGGCCGGTGCAGGGCGAACGAGTAGACGATGGGGATCATGGCCGCCAGCACCGTCCACTGGTTGATGTTCGAGGAGACCATGTTCATCAGCGCCATGCCGGCCTTGCCGCGGCTGCGCGCCCAGTAGAAGGCGCTGGTCTTCTCCGGGAACTCGGAGAGGAACGGCGCCACCCACTGCACGAAGACGAAGGCGTCCACCCCGAGGGACAGGGCCAGCCCCTTCATGCTCCCGAGGAAGGGGGCCGCCACCAGGTAGAGCGCGGCGCCGCCCAGCAGGAACAGACCGATGATGGCCAGCGTGCGTTGCAGCGGCGGCATGCGGACCACCGCGCGCGCCACCAGGGCCACGTCCTCGACCTCCTCGTGCTCCTTGGGCGGCAGGCGGTGCAGCAGCACCAGGTAGGCGAGGTAGAGGGCGATGAGCACGCCGGCGTCCACCAGCCCGAGCGTGCCCTTGGCGATGATCCATGCGAAGTAGAGCACCGGCGGCACCAGGCCGACGATCTCGGCCGAATGCTCGCGATCGAGCTGGATCACCGGCAGGCGCTCGCGGCCGCCGCGCTGCCAGTAGGTCACGGCGAACACCGTCCAGATCATCGGCCAGCCGACGCCGGTGAGCAGGCGCAGCGAACCGGTGAAGTTGGCGGTCATCAGCGGCACGTCCTTCTGCCAGGCGATCACCGCCTCGACCGCGAATTCGGGCAGGGTCTGCAGCCAGGCGAGCAGGGCGAGGGCCAGGCCCTGCGAGACGTAGAACTGCGCCGCCTCCGCGCCCCAGGCGACCACGAACGCGCTGGCGAGGATCGAGGGGAAGGTCCAGATCGCGTGCACCGCGGCCTGGCGGGCCTCTTCCGGGGACAGCTGGGTCGGCATCACCTGGGGATCCTCCCGCGTCGCTGGACGGCGGGCCCGGGCGCCGGGCCCGTTCACCCCGGGCCGGCGCCCCGCGGACCGCGCGGCACGGGCCGATACTGTGGTCCCGCGCGTCGCATCGTCAAGGTGGGGGAGACGGTTGACCGTCGCGAACGCCCCGGCCTACGATGCTCCCGCCCATGGCCCACCCGACCCCGGGCGACGCTGGTCGCCCCTCCGCGCCGGACCGCACCGCGCCCGTGGTGCGCGCGCGCGTCACGCCGCGGCCCGAGCCTCCGTTCGACCGGCTGTTCGACGCCGTCACGCAGGACCTGGTGAGCGACGGTCCGCTGGCGCGCGAGCGCTTCGTCACGCGTTGGCGCGATACGGCGGCGCTGCGCCGGCTGGCCGAGGCCAAGCGCGCGCCGCTCGAAGCGGCGCTGGCCCGCGAGCTGGGTGGCTACCACCGGCGTCTCGGCGCCTCGGAGCGCACGCTGGCCGCGCTCGAGTCGCTGGCCTCGGGCGGCGCGGTGTGCGCGGTGGCCGGGCAGCAGCCCGCGCCGCTGGGCGGTCCCCTCTACACCCTGCACAAGATCGCCGCCGCGGTGGGGGCGGCCGAAGCCGTGCGCGAGCGCACGGGAATGCCCTGCGTCCCGGTCTTCTGGATGCACGGCGAGGACTCGGACTTCGAGGAGGTCCGCACCGCCACGTTCGCCGGGCCGGGTCTGCTGCTCGAGCAGCGCAGCCTGCCCGCGGACGCGCACGTCCCCGGCGGCCTGCTGGGCGCGGTGCCCGCGGCGGGCCTGGCGGAGATCGGCGAGTCGGCGCTGGCCGCCTGGCAGGGACTGCCCGGCGTGGCCGCGGTGGCGGAGCTGCTGCACGGGGCGCACGGCCGCGGGCGCGACCTGGGCGAGGCCTTCAGCGCCCTCGTGCTGGCGCTCTTCGGCCGGCAGGGGGTGGTGGTCGTGGACCCGCGGCTGCCGGCCTTCCGCGCCGCCGCCCGACCGGTGCTCGAGCGCTACCTGGCGCGCGCCGGGGACCTGGCCGCCGCCGCGCGCGCCGCCGGTGCGTGGCTGGAGGAACAGGGGGCGCGCCGGGCGCTGCCCGACGCCGCGCTCGAGTCGTTCGTCTTCGCGCTCGAGGACGGCGTGCGCCGCAAGCTCACGCTGGCCGAGGCGCGCGGGGCGGCGGGACGCGGCACGCTCGTGCCCAGCGTGGCGCTGCGGCCGGTGGTGCAGGACGCCGTGCTGCCCAGCGTGGCGATGACCTGCGGACCCGGCGAGATCGCCTACCTCGCCCAGTTGCGCGAGGTCTTCGGCGGCCTCGACGTGCGCGCGGCCTGCCTGCTGCCGCGGCTCGGTGTCACCTGGCTGCCGCCCGCGGCGACCGCCCTGCTCGCCGCTTCGGACGCGGAGCCGTGGGAGCTGGTGAGCGACGCCGACGCGGTGCTGCGCCGGCTGGCCGAGCGCGAGATCCCGGCGGCGGCGCGCGCCGAGCTCGAGGCGGCCCGCCGCGGCGCGAACGACGGTCTGGAGCGGCTGGCCCAGGCGGCGCGCGAACTGGACGCCAGCCTGCCGCAGATGGTGGAGTCGGCCCGGGGCAAGGTGGACTACCAGTTCCAGCGCCTGTTCGAGGGGCTCGCCGCCAAGGCGCGTCATCGTCTCGAGCGCGCGCACCCGGAGTGGCCGCGGCTGCGTCACTACCTGCTGCCCGGCGACCGGCTGCAGGAGCGGCGGCTGGCCTCGCTCGAGATCGTCGCCCATCGTGGCGCCGGCGTGGTGGACGACCTGTGCGGCTGGGCCGCCGCCCACGCCCGCGGCCTCGGCGACGGTGTCCACGAGCACCTGGTCGCGGAGCTGTGAGCATGCTCGATGCCCTCTTCTTCGGCGCCCATCCCGACGACGTGGAGCTGACCGCCGGCGGCCTGGCGGCGCAGCTCGCCGGGCAGGGCTGGCGGGTGGGCATCGCCGACCTGACCCGTGGCGAGGCGGGCACGCGCGGCGACGTCGCGGTGCGCGCCGCCGAGGCGGCCGCCGCCGCGCGCGAGCTGGGCGTGGCCTGGCGGGAGAGCCTGGGCCTGCCCGACCTCGGCCTCGACCGGCGCGATCGCGCCCAGCAGGGCGCGGTGGTCGCCTGCCTGCGCGAGCACCGGCCGCGGCTCGTGGTGGCCCCCGACGCCGACGACGTCCATCCCGACCACGTCGAGGCCTCGCACCTGGTGGCGCGGGCCTGCTACCTCGCGGGGCTGGCGCGCTTCGCCGCCGGCGCGGGCGGGCTGTCCGAGGTGCGTCACCGGCCCGAGCGGCTGTTGTTCGCGCTGTACCGCAGCGCGGCCCGCCCGCACCTGGTGGTGGACGTGAGCGAGGTCTGGGAGCGGCGTCTCGCCGCCCTGCGGGCGCACGCCAGCCAGCTCGATCCGGAGCGGGGCCCGGCCACCTACCTGACCGCCCCGGGCTTCCTCGCGGAGGTCGAGGCCCGGGCGCGGGCGCTGGGCGCGCTGATCGGCGTGGCGTACGGCGAGGGCTATCGCCTGCGCGGCCCGGTGCCGCTGATGGATGCACGAGCGCTGCTGACCCGGCCGACGAAGGAGGACGCATGAGCACGACCCGACGGGCCGGCCGCGGTCCGGCGAAGCCGGCCGCGGCCGCGCCGCGCCCCGCCCGGACGGAGACGGGGCGGCGGATCCGCCGCCGGCGCCGCATCGGCATCACCTGCTACTCGCACTTCGGTGGCAGCGGCGTGGTGGCCACGGAACTGGGGCTGGCGCTGGCCCGCCGCGGCTGGGAGGTCCACTTCATCGCGCACCGGCTGCCGTTCCGGTTGCGGCGGTTCGAATCGAGCATCTTCTTCCACGAGGTCACGTCCACGACCTACCCCGTGTTCGAGCAGCCGCCGACCAACTTGGCGCTCGCCGCCAAGATGGTGGAGGTGGTCGAGAACCAGGGGCTCGACCTCCTGCACGTCCACTACGCCGTTCCCTTCGCGGCGAGCGCGTACCTGGCGCGGCAGCTCGTGCTGCCGCGTTCGCTGGGCGTGGTGACGACGCTGCACGGCACCGACATCACCGTGCTCGGTGTGGAGCCGGCCTACTCGCGCATCACCCAGTTCAGCATCCAGTCCAGCGATCGGGTCACGGCGGTGAGCCGCTTCCTCGCCGAGCGGGCTCGCGAGGGCCTGGGGATCACCCGGCCGATCGAGGTGGTCTACAACTTCGTGGACGCGACCGTCTTCGTGCCCCACTGCCGCAGCGGCCTGCGGCTCGCGCCCCCCGACACCCGGGTCCTGATGCACGCCTCCAACTTCCGTCCGGTCAAGAACATCCCGACGGTGATCGAGGTGTTCGCCGAGGTCCGCAAGCAGGTGGCCGCCAAGCTGGTGATGATCGGCGACGGCCCGGAGAAGCCCGGGGCCGAGCAGCGGGCGCGCCAGCTCGGGGTGGACCGGGACGTCCTCTTCCTGGGCAATCAGGATTGCATGGAGGAATTGCTCCCACTTGCCGATGTATTCCTATTGCCCAGCTCGTCGGAGAGCTTCGGCCTGGTGGCCCTCGAGGCGATGAGCGCCGAGGTCCCGGTCGTGGCTTCCCGGATCGGCGGACTGCCGGAGGTGGTCGAGGACGGCGTGACCGGCTTCCTGCACGAGGTGTCGGATGTCGGGGGCTACGTGGGCTCCGTGCTCCGGCTGCTGGGCGACGAGAAGCTGCGCCGTACCATGGGGCAACGTGCCCGGCGCACCGCGCGCGAGCGCTTCGACGTGGACGACATGGTGGACCGCTACGTGAAGGTCTACGACTCGCTGTCCTGACGCATGCTCGGACGCCCCCGCAGACTGGCCCTGCTGGCCGAAGGTCGCTTCACCCCGACCGAGGCCAAGACCGCCGTGGGCGTGCTGCGCTACCGGCCGGCCGAGGTGGCCGCGGTGGTGGACTCCGGCCGGGCCGGGCGGACCTGTCGCGACTGCGTCGGGGTCGGCGGTGACACCCCGGTGGTGCGCGACGTGGCCGCGGCGGCGGCGGTCGGGGCCGACGGGCTGATGATCGGCGTGGCGCCGCAGGGGGGCGCGCTGCCGGGCGAATGGCGCGGCAGCGTGCTCGATGCGCTGGCGCGGGGCTGGGACGTGCTCTCGGGGCTGCACGAGTTCCTCGCCGACGATCCGCAGCTCGCCGCGGCGGCCGCGGCCACGGGGGCGCGGCTGCTCGACCTGCGGCGGCCGCCGGCGCGTCGGCCGATGGCGGCGGGGCGGGCGGCGGGCCTGGCGGCCACGGTGGTGCTGACGGTGGGCAGCGACTGCAACGCGGGCAAGATGACGGCCGCGGTGGAGATCGTGCGGGCGCTGGCCGCTCGGGGCGCCCGGGCGGCGTTCGTGGCCACCGGGCAGACCGGCCTGTGCGTGGGGGAGGGCGGAGTGGCGCTGGATGCGGTACCCTCCGACTTCGTGGCCGGATTCACGGAGGAACTGGTGCTCGAAGCCGCGCGGGGAGCCGACTACGTGGTCGTCGAGGGGCAGGGATCGCTCGCGCACCCCGCCTACTCGGGCGTCGCGCTCGGCATCCTGCACGGCGCCTGTCCCGCGGCGATGGTGCTCTGCCACCCGGTCGGGCGCACGCACCTGCGGGTGAGCGCGGCCCCGGACGGCTTCGCCATCCCGCCGCTGGCCGAGCTGGTGCGGCGGCACGAGACCGCGGCCGGCTGGGTGCGTCCGGCGCGCGTCGTCGGGGTGGCGCTGAACACGCACGGACTCGACGAGCCGGCGGCGCGCGCGGCCTGTACGGCGGCGGCGCGCGAGACCGGGCGGGCGGCCGCCGATCCGGTGCGCTTCGGCGCGGAACCGCTGGCCGACGCGCTGGCCGCGCTGCGGAGGGACCATGCGCCTGCGGCATGAGGCCCTCGACCTGGCCACCCGCCACGAGTTCCGCATCGCCTCGAGCGGGCCGCGCCGCCGCCACGAGAACCTGCTGGTGCGGCTCGAGCACGACGGCATCGAGGGGCTGGGCGAGGCGGCGCCGGCGCGCTACTACGGCGAGAGCCGCGCGCTGGCCGAGGCCGCGCTCGCGGCGTGGGCGCCCGTGCTGGGCGAGGATCCGTTCGCGCTCGAGGCGTTGGAGACCCGGCTGGATCGCACGCTGGCCGGGCAGCGCGCGGCGCGGGCCGCGTTGGAGATGGCGCTGCACGACTGGATCGGCAAGCGCCTGCATCTCCCGGTGTGGCGGCTGCTCGGGCTCGACGCCGCCGCGGTGCCGCCCTCGTGCGTCACGCTGGGGCTGGCGGAGCCCGGGGAGATGGAGGCGAAGCTCGAGGCGGTGCTCGACTTCCCGCGGCTCAAGGTCAAGCTGGGCGCGCCGGGGGACGTCGAGAGCCTGCGGCGGGTGCGGCGCCGCTATGCCGGGCGCATCCAGGTGGACGCCAACGGGGCCTGGAGCGCGGCCGAGGCGGTGCGGATGCTGCGCGCGATCGAGCCGCTCGACGTCGAGCTGGTCGAGCAGCCGGTGGCCCGCGGCGATCTCGACGGCCTGCGCTGGGTGCGCGAGCGCAGCGGCATCCCGGTGTTCGCCGACGAGAGCGTGCACGACCTGGCCGACATCGGGAATCTCGCCGGCCGGGTGGACGGCGTGAACCTCAAACTGATGAAGACCGGCGGCCTGCGCGCGGCGCTGCGCATGATCCACGCGGCGCGGGCGCTGGGACTGCGGGTGATGCTGGGCTCCATGGTCGAGTCCAGCCTGGCGCTCTCGGCGGCGGCGCAGCTCGCACCGCTGGCCGACGTGCTCGATCTCGACGGGCACTGGCTGCTGGCCGACGATCCCTTCGCTGGCGCGCCGGGGGAACGCGGCGTGATCGCACTGTCTGGGCGGCCGGGACTGGGCGTCGTGCCGGCGGGTGCGGGAGCGGTGGCATGAGCCGGCGCCTGCTCGTCTACATCGTCGCCGTCGGCCTGCTGGCTGCGGCGCTGCTGGTGTTCGACCGGCCGGGCGAACTGGCCGCCGAGTGGCCGCACTACCTGGCCTGGATCGCCATCTGCGTGCTGTCGGAGTCCATGTGGATGACGAACATCTCGGGTGACGGGACCTGGAGCCTGTCCTCGAGCGCCATGCTGGCGGCCGCCATGCTCTGGGGGCGCGCGCCGGCCATGTGGATCGCCGGCCTCAGCACGCTGCTGGCCGAACTCCTGGTGCTGCGCAAGCCGCCGGTGCGCGCCTGGTTCAACGGCTCGCAGATGGTGATCACGCTGTGGGCCGCGGGCTGGGCCTTCAGCCTGCTGGGCAGCCCGGCCGGCGGCGTCTACGCCCTGCCCTACCAGGGTGGCTCGCTGGGGCAGCTCGCCGCGCTGAGCGTCCTGCCGGGCACGATCGGCCTGATGGTCGTCTTCCTGCTCGTGAACCGCGCGCTGGTGACCGTCGCCGTGGCCTGGTCCACCGATCGGCCCTACCTGCGGGCGCTGCGCGAGGACTGGTTCTACGCCGAGCGCCTGCTCGAGGACGGCGGCGCCTTCCTGCTCGCCCCGCTGATGGTGATCTCGTTCCGCGCCATCGGCTACCTGGGCGCGGCGCTGTTCGTGGTGCCGCTGTTCCTCATCTACCAGTCGGGGCGTCGCTACGTGGAGCTGCGCAAGGCGCAGAACCAGATCATCCACACCGAGCGACTGGCGGCGAAGGGGGAGATGGCCGCCGAGATCGGCCACGAGCTGCGCACCCAGCTCTCGGCGATCAGCGGCCACGCGCAGATGCTGCTCAAGGACGCCGAGCGCTCGGTCTTCGAGCACGTCGAGCGGCGGGCCCGCATCATCATCGAGCAGTCGCGGCGCATGGAGGTCATGGCCAAGGGGCTGATGGACTTCTCGCGCGCCGAGCTGAACGTGGAGCGCGTGGACGTCAACGCGCTGGTGCAGCGCTCGATCGAGTTCGTGCGCACCCAGAACCGCTTCGACGGCGTCGAGTGGGACCTGCGCCTCGCCGAGAACGTGCCGGCGCTGCGCGGCGACCCGGGTCAGCTCCAGCAGGTGCTGCTCAACCTGTTCGTGAACGCCGCCGACGCCATGAAGGAGCGCCCCACCGCGCGCAAGATCATCGCCGTGACCAGCGCGGTGGACGACCGCAAACGGCTGGTGCGGGTGGTGGTCAGCGACACCGGTCCGGGCATCGCGGCGCCGAATCTGGCGCGGGTCTTCGAGCCCCACTTCACCACCAAGCCCGAGGGGCACGGCTACGGCCTGTCCACCTCGTACCGCATCGTCGCCAGCCACGGCGGACGCATCACCGCCGAGAGCCCACCCGGGCAGGGGGCCAGCTTCTCGATCACGCTGCCCGTGGACGGTCCGGGAGGGTGGGGCTGATCCCCGAGACCGGCTGGGCCGTGGTGGCGCGCGTGGACTTCGGCGCCTGCGTGCTGTTCGCCCCTGATGGATCCCTGCTCGGCGCCTCGGTGCGCGGCCGGGTGATGGGACGGCGCAAGGCGCTGGGCAACGCCGTGGTCGTGGGCGACCGCGTGCGGCTCGAGCCGGGAACCGAGCCGCCGGTGATCGCCGAGGTCGCGCCGCGCCGCAACGCCTTCGCGCGCCGCGCCGCCGGCGAGCAGGTCGTCGAGCAGGTGGTGGCCGCCAACCTCGACCAGGTCGTGCTGGTCAGCGCCCTCGACCGCCCGGCCTTCTCGCCCGGGCTGGCCGACCGCGTGCTGGCCCAGGCCGAGCACGCCGGCATCCCGGCGCGGCTGGTGCTCAACAAGACCGACCTCGGGGCGCCGGAGCGGGCCGCCGGGCTGCTGGCCGAGTACGAGCGCGCCGGCGTGCCCTGTCACGCCGTGTGCGCGGTGAGCGGCGACGGGGTCGAGCCGCTGCGCCACGCGCTGCTGGGCCGGCGCTCGCTGCTGGTCGGCCACTCGGGCGTGGGCAAGAGCACGCTGCTCAACCGGCTCGTGCCCGGCCTCGAGCACCTGGTGGGCGACGTCAACGAGAAGACGGGCAAGGGGCGGCACACCACCACGGCCGCGGTGCTGGTGCGCCCGGCCCCGGACCTCGAGCTGATTGACACGCCCGGGGTGCGCTCCTTCGGGTTGTGGGGTGTGGGCGCACTCGAGCTCGAGCAGGCCTACGTCGAGTTCCGGCGCTTCCTCGGCGAGTGCCGGTTCACCGACTGCCGTCACGGCGCCGAGCCCGGGTGCGCCCTGCGCGCGGCGGTGGAGCGCGGCGACGTGTCGCGCCTGCGCTACGAGTCGTTCCTGCGCCTGCGCGCCGAGCTCGTGGACGAGGAGCGCTCGGGCGCCGCGAGGCCGCGGCGGGGCCGGCCCTGAGCGACCGGCCGGTCCGCCGCGTGCCGCGTCTCCGTCAGTCCAGCCAGGTCAGCTCCGTCTCCTTGCGCGGTGGCACCAGCACGTAGCCGTGGCGGGGCCGCCCCAGCATGGCGCCGCCCCGGACCGCGTACCCGGCGGGCAGGGCCAGGGAGCGGGCCAGCTCCGGGTCGCGGGCGGCCGCCACGGTGAAGGCCCCGGCCCAGCAGGTGCCGTAGCCGTGCGCGTGGGCCGAGAGTTCGAGGTAGGCGATCGCCGTGGCGCAGTCGATCATGCCCAGGGGGTAGTCCGCGGGGGCGAGCGCGATCAGCACGTGCGGGGCGCCGCGGAAGACGACCTCGCGGCCCTCGTCCCAGGCGCGGGTGAACCCGGCGAAGCGCTCGTCGCCCCGCAGGGACTCCGCGACCCGCGCGGCCAGCGCCCGCGTCGTCGCCGGGCCGCTGGTGGCGATCCAGCGCAGGAGCTGGGAGTTGTTCGCCGTCGGGGCGTGCCGCACGGTGTCGAGCAGCGCCTCGATCTCCGGTCGCGTGAGGGGCTCGTCGCGATACTCGCGGCAGGAGCGCCGCGAGCGCAGCAGGCCGTCCACCGCCTCGGCGGGGATCGCCTCGCGCGCCTGGGCGCGGGTGAAGCGCTCGAAGGGCAGCCGCTCGTGGCGCAGGGCCTGCCGGCGGCAGACCGCCACGCAGTGGCCGCAGGCGGCGCACGCGGCGGCGGCGTCGGGGCGCGCGACCGGCGTGCGGTCCGGGCCCGCTTCGAGCAGCCGCATGGGACAGACCTCGATGCAGAGGCCGTCGCGCGCGCAGCTCTGGACGTCTACCTGGACCATGGAGATCTCCTCGTGGGGCTTGGGCGACTCATTCCCCAGGACATGAACGCAATCCAATGACGATGAGCGGCCAGCGTGTGTTGCCGCGACGGGAGCCGACAGACCGGTCCGGAACGCTCCCGTTCGACAGGCATGGCGACGCATGGTAACCCATCGGACGGGCGGAGATGGGGAGGTGCCCCGGAGGTTGGGCTGGCCCTCGTCGCTCGCGGTGGTGGACCACGTTCCCGAGCAGGGTCACCTTGTTGAGGTCCATACTGCTTATTCCTTCTGGCCGCCCTGGAGGTAGGGCCAACGGATTGGGGCCGCGCCGTCGGCATACGGGGCGGGCAGGGGACGCGTTTTCGAAGTCAAGACCGTTGCTGCCGCCAGGTGGCCAACCACCGCCGCAGCGGCGGACAGGCTCTCGAAGGCCCGCAAGCGAAGCACACACAGGCCGGCTTGAGCGGAACCCGGCCCCGTAACGATGGGAGGGCCGACGGCGCAGGTGCCAGTCGCAACCGGGCTGGACAGTATCGAGAATCAGTGGTGTGCTGTACGTATGGGCGACACGATTCCCACCCCAGTGACGCCGAACACCGTCGAGGCGTATTTCCCGAGGGCCGCTGGCCCCTGGCAGTCGGCGTTCCTCGAGGCACTCCGGAACAACGCCTCGCCCCACGAAGCCGCCCTGGCCAGCTGGGCATCATCATTCGACCTCAAGACGGCCGGCGCGACCCTGCCCAAGCTCGAGCCGGTGGGTCAGATCGCGCCGCCCAAGGCGCCCTCGACCAGTTCCCTCACCGCTGTCCGGTCGGTGGTGGAGTGCCACAACGTCCGCGCGCTGGGCAAGCCCCAGAACCCTATCGCCCTCTCGCCTTGGCTGACGGTCTTCTACGGCCGCAACGGCTCCGGCAAATCCAGTTTGGCCCGACTGCTGCGAGCGTTCACCGAAGGGTTCGAAGCGCCGCAGTTGCCCGGTAGGGCCAGTGAGGATCCGGCCAAAGACGGCTACGACAAGTCGCGCTCGTGCAAGATCGAGGCGGCGTCAGGAAGCGCGTGGCGCCAGCACCCGGCTAGCTACGCCGCCGGCACTACCCTCGAGTGGTCAGACAAACGTGCCCCCGCACAGCGGGTCGCACTCCAGATCCTCGACCGGGAGTACCTGGACCGCTTCGACCAGAAGCTCCGCCTAGCCCTTGACCCCAAACTCGGCTTGGAACTGTTCGATCAAGCCGGGGCCGCCCTGCGCTCATTCAGTGCTGGTCTTGCAGCCCTCAAGACCGCGCTCGAAAAGGACGTTACCAACTTGTTTCCGGTGGAGGATCAGCCCCTGGCGAATCAGGCGGTGCTCGTCGCCAGCCTGGCCGCCGAGAGCGCCGAGGACCTCCTGGCAGTGCGCACCAAAGCGGAAGCGCAGCTCGCCTCACTGCGCCAGTCCGACAAGACCGTTATCACCCTCGCCGCCCGCCTGACGACCATCGATGCCGCCCTGGCCGCCGTGACGACGCTGCAGCAGCCGGAGGCAGACCGGGCGGCAGTGCTGCACGGGCAAGCCGAGATCGCGCGCCTTGAGGCGGCTGGTCAGGCGGGCCTTGCTGTCCTCTTGCAGGAGCGCGCGCTGCCCATCCAGGACGCGGCCGGCTGGCGCGCGTTCATCCTCGCCGGCGAGGCAGCCCTGAGGGAGGAGCGTCGCGGGACATATCCGGTTGAGGACGACCGGTGCCTCTACTGCGGGCAAACGCTTGAGGCAGCGGCACGCGTTTTTCTCAAGCGCTTGCGGGATGAACTCACCGGGGAG
>CAYNPF010000015.1:0-18546 GCA_964398895.1 uncultured bacterium | reverse complement strand
CGCCTTGCCGGCGAAGATGATCTGCACCGGGCGACCGCTCGCGTTGAGGACGCGCTCGAGCCGCTCGGGGTCGCGCAGCAACAGGGTGGCGCGCTTGTAGGTGGCGAAGCGCCGGGCGAAGCCGATGGTCAGCGCCTCGGGATCGAGCACCTCGGCGGCCTGCGCCACCTCGGCCCGGCTGCCGCCGCGGCGGCGGAGCTGCTCGGCGAGCCGGTGGCGGGCGTAGCCGACCAGCCGCTCGCGCCGGCGCTCGTGCGTGCGCCACAGTTCCTCGCCCGGGATCTGCCCGGCCCGCGACCAGGCGCCGTTGCGCCCGGGCTCCTGGCTCCAGCGCGGCCCGAGGTAGCGCTCGTAGAGCTCGCACATCTCGCCGGAGATCCAGGTCTGCGGGTGCACGCCGTTGGTGACGTGCCCGATCGGCAGCTCCTCCACCGGCACGCCCGGCCACACGTCGCGCCACATCTCGCGCGAGACGCGGCCGTGCAGGCGGCTGACGCCGTTGACCGAGCCGCTGCTGTGGATGGCCAGCACCGCCATGTTGAACGACTCGCCGCTCCGCCCGGGGTGCACGCGCCCGAGGTCGAGGAACTCCTCGCGGCTCAGGCCCAGCTCGGCGCGCAGGCCGCCGAGGTGGCGCTCGACCAGCTCGGGCGTGAACACGTCAATGCCCGCCGGGACCGGGGTGTGGGTGGTGAACACCCCGGCGGCCGCCACGACCTCGCGGGCCTCGGCGAACGACAGGCCCTCGGCGCGCATGCGCGCGCGCATCCGCTCGAGGCCGAGGAAGGCGCAGTGACCCTCGTTCATGTGGAAGACGCGTGCCTGCAGGCCCAGCGCCGCGAGGGCGCGCACGCCGCCGATGCCGAGGACGATCTCCTGGCGGATGCGCTGCTCGTCGTCGCCGCCGTACAGCTCGGCGGTGATCGGCTGCAGCGCCGGCGGGTTCTCGGCCACGTTGGTGTCGAGCAGCACCAGCGTGACGCGGCCGACCTCGACCCGCCACGGCCGGACGTGCACGGTCTGGCCGGCGATCTCGACCGTGACCCGCAGCGGCCGGCCCTCGGCGTCGTGACAGGGCCGCACCGGCATGGTCGAGAAGTCGTTGACCGGGTAGCGCTCCTGCTGCCAGCCCTCGGCGTTCAGGTACTGGCGGAAGTAGCCGTTCTGGTAGAGCAGGCCGACGCCGACCAGCGGCAGGCCCAGCTCGCTGGCCGACTTGAGGTGGTCGCCGGCCAGCATGCCGAGGCCGCCAGAGTAGATGGGCAGGCACTCGGTGATGCCGAACTCCATCGAGAAGTAGGCGATCTCGGGGCCCGCCGACTCGCCGTAGGCCCGCCGGTGCCACGAGCCGGCGCCGGTGATGTACTCGGCGAGGTCGCGGGCGGCGCGGTCGAGGTGCGCGAGGAACGCCTCGTCCTGGGCCAGGGCCTCGAGCCGGTCCTGCGGCACGCAGCCCAGCATCAGCACCGGGTTGTGCCCGGTCTGCTCCCAGAGGTCGGGCTCGATGCGGCGGAACAGCCCGAGCGTGTCGTGCACCCAGGACCAGCGCAGGTTGTAGGCGAGATCGTCGAGCGCCTGCAGTCGCGCCGGCAGCTTCGGGCGCACGTGGAACGTCCGGATCGGGTGCATCGGGCCTCCTTGCCTCCATCTCGGGTGCAACGGCTTCGCGCCGGCCGGCGGCCGGATGCGGCTAGAAGAGCTGCCGCACCCGGTCGTACTCCTCCTCGACGTCCACCATCAGCGCGGCCAGCTCGAGATCGCCGATGTCGAGGACCTCGACCGCGGGCACCTCGAGCAGGTTGAGCTCGGGATCGGGATGCAGGCTCGCGCCGAGCTTGCGGGCCACCGCGTCGCCGACCTGCACGCGGGCCAGCAGCGCGTCGTCGCCCGGCGTGGCGTCGTGGTGACGGCGCGCCACGTTGCAGATCGGCTCGGGGATCCGCCACTGCGTCAGGGTCAGGTGACCGAGCTCGCAGTGCAGCAGGTCCATGAGTTCCTCCACCGCCCCGGCGCCCAGCGGCGTCGCGCCGGCACGGGCCTCGAGGTGGTCGGCGCCCTTGAGCACGAGGAGCTTCCCGGTGTCGTGCAGCAGCCCGGCGAGGAACGACTCGGCCAGCTCGGCACCCTGCAGGGCCGCGAGGTTCTTGCTCACCAGCGCGGTGGCCACCGCGTGGTCCCACAGCGTGCGCAGCGACCGGGTCCGCTCCGGGTCGCTGCTCTCGAAGTGGCCGCGGTGCGAGACCGCGGTCACCAGCGAGCTGACCTGGCGCAACCCGAGGCGGCCGACGGCCTCGCCGAGGTTGTCCAGCCGGCGCAGGCCGCCGAACGAGGCGGAGTTGGCCATGCGCAGCACCGAGGCGGCCATGACCGGCTCGTTCTCGATCAGCGCGCCGGCGCTGTTCAGGTCGGCCCGGTCCTCGTCGCGGAGCAGCGCGAGCAAGCGGGTCGCCAGCTCGGGCAGCGGCGGCAGGCTCAGTTCGCCCTTCTGCACCAGGGCCCGGATCTGCACGGCGACCGGCGGGGCCTCGGTGGTGGTGGCGGCGGTCAGCCTCATAGGAATCTCCCCTCTCCCGCCAGCGCGCGCAGCGCGGCGGGCTTGCGGGCATTGGCGTCCCGCGGTGCGTTCGACACGACCTCGGACAGCGTCGTCTGTCCGGCGGCCACCTTCAGCAGCGCGTCCTCCTGCAGGGTGAGGAACCCCCGCAGTCCGCGCGCCAGTCCCTTGAGTTCGCGCGACGCGGCCCGACGCAGCACGGCGTCACGGAAGTCGTCGTCGGGCAGGAGCACCTCGTGGATGCCCACCCGCCCGCGGAAGCCGCTGCCGGCGCAGGCCGGACAGCCGGCCCCGGCCATCAGCGTCATGCCGGCGAGGTCGGCGCGCTCGAGACCGAGGAAGCGCAGATCCTCGCGCTCGGCCTCGACCGGCCGCGCGCACTGCGGGCAGACGCGGCGGATGAGGCGCTGGGCCACGACGCACGAGAGCGTCGAGGCGACCAGGAAGGGCTCGACGCCCATCTCGGCCAGCCGCACGACCGCGCCCACCGCGTCCTCGGTGTGGAAGGTCGAGAAGACCTTGTGGCCGGTCAGCGCCGACTCCACCGCCAGCCCGGCGGTCTCGGGATCGCGGATCTCGCCGACCACGATGATGTCGGGATCCTGGCGGACGATGGCCCGCAGCGAGTCGGCGAAGCTCGGCCCGGTCTTGTGGTTCACCGAGCACTGGGCGATGCCCTCGAGCACGTACTCGACCGGGTCCTCGCAGGTGATGGTCTTCACCGTCGGGTCGTTCACGTAGTCCACGAACGAGTAGAGTGTCGTGGTCTTGCCGCTGCCGGTCGGGCCGGTGAGCAGCACCAGCCCCGACGAGGTGCGCAGCACGACCTCGCGCAGGGTGCCGAGGATGCGGGGCTCGAAGCCCAGCTCGTCGAGCGGCACGAGCCCGCGGCGGCGGTCGAGCAGGCGCATGACCACCGTCTCGCCGAACACCGAGGCGTAGGTGGACACGCGGATGTCCACCTCGCGCCCGTCCACGCGGACGCTGATGCGTCCGTCCTGGTGCAGGCGGCGCTCGGCGATGTCGGCGCCGGCCAGCACCTTGACGCGCGAGATGAGCTGCGGCGTGAAGTCGGCGGGCAGGTCGGTGAGGTTCTGCAGCACGCCGTCCACCCGCACCCGCACCCGCAGGCGCTTCTGCATCGGCTCGAGATGGAGGTCGCTGGCCCGCAACTGGATCGCCCGCATGAGCAGGAAGTCGAGGATGCCCACCGCCCCCTCGCCGGTGACGTCCGTCGTCCCGGACTCCTCGATCTCGCGGTACTGCAGCGAGGCCTGGACCTCGGCGCCGCGCCCCTCGCGGAGCTGCTCGAGCGTCCTGAGCGCCGCCGCGATCCGCTCGCGGGTCGCGCAGCAGGGCCGCACCGGCACGTCGAAGATGCGCTCCAGCTCGCCGAGCAACTGGGGATCGAGCGGGTCGGCGAGGATGGCGGTGAGCGTCCCGTCGCCGATGCGCATGGGCAGGGCGTGGTGCCGCACCAGGTAGGGGAACGAGGCCCGGGCCAGCAACGACATGTCCACCAGCCCGACCTCGGGTTCGATATAGGGGATGTCGTGGCGCGTCGAGACGGCCTTGAGGTACTGCTCCTCGGTGACCAGGCCGCTGTCCGCCAGCAGCGCACGTTCGGGCGCGTGCGGATCGGCGGCGCGCGCCTCGCGGTAGCGCTCCAGCCCCGCTTCGTCGAGCACGCCGTCGTCGCGCAGGATGTCGGCCAGCTCGAGCTCGGAGCGATGGAGCCGCAGCACGCGGTCGTACTCGCCGCGGGCGAGCTGGCCCATCTCGATCAGGATCTCGGCCGCCTTGCGGGGGCGCTGCAGGTGCCGGGCGATGCGGTGCGCCCGTTCGAGCTGGGTCTCGCTCACCGAGCCCTCGCGCACCAGCAGGGTCTCGACCGAGGTACGTTCGGCGATCTCTTCCATGGACGCCCCCCCCTGAGGAGCGAAGCCGCGACGGGCCCGGGCGACATCGAGGAACCCGGACCGCCGTCGCGGCGGCTGGGGCGGATGCCCCGCCCCCAGGCGCGGCGGCCTCGCCGGGCCCCCCGGCCAGGGTCGCCGGGCGGCGCCGCGCGGACCGCGCGTGCGTCCCAAGCCTCGGCGGGACATGGGCGAACTTGAGTCCCGCGCCCCCGGCGGAACGGTCGGCGCCCCCGTCCCGCCCGACCGGACGGCCCGCGCGCGCGGGCGGGGCTCAAGCCCCGGCGCGGCAAACCGATACTCGTCGGTGCCGGACACCAGCCTTCACCCGGAACGTGCACCCACGGGAGACCAGGGATGATCACCCTCATCGGCCTCGCAGTCGTCGTCGGTTCGGTGGTGGGCGGCTTCCTGGTGGCCGGCGGACAGATCCCGGCGCTGTTCCACATCTCGGAGATCATCGTCATCTGCGGCACGGCCTTCGGCACGGTGCTGATCTCCACGCCCGCGCCGATCCTCCGGGCGCTGGTCGCCAAGACGCCGCTGATCGTCCAGCCCAGTCCCTTCACCCGCAATCTCTACCTCGACGCGCTCAAGCTCCTCTACGAGTTGTTCCAGATCGCGCGCCGTGACGGCCTGGTGGCGATCGAGCCGCACATCGAGGCGCCCGACAAGAGCTCGGTCTTCCGCCGCTACCCCGGCATCCTCAGGCACCACCACGCGGTCACGTACTTCTGCGACTCGCTGCGGCTGGTGCTGGTCGGCAGCGTGCCGCCACACGACCTCGAGGCGCTGATGGACGGGGAGATCGACCTGCACCACGAGCAGGAGGGGCAGGCCGCCTCGACCCTGCAGCGCGTGAGCGACGCCCTGCCCGGCATCGGCATCGTCGCCGCCGTGCTGGGCATCGTGGTGACGATGGGCGCCATCGCCGGCCCGATCGACCAGATCGGCGAGCACGTGGCGGCGGCGCTCAGCGGCACGTTCCTGGGCGTGCTGCTGGCCTACGGCTTCGTCGGACCGCTGTCCACCGCGCTCGAGCACGTCAACACCGCCGAGACCCGCTTCTACCACTTCCTCAAGGCCAGCGTGGTGGCCTTCGCCAAGGGGTTCTCCCCCATCGTCGCCACCGAGTTCGCGCGGCGGGCCATCTTCAGCGAGGTGCGCCCGACGTTCGCGGAGATGGAGACCGCCTGCAAGAGCCTGAAGAACAAGCCGCAGGCGGCGGAGGAGCCGGCTCGTGCTCAAGCAGCGTGAGGTCCCGGTCCGCATCATCGTGCGCACCAAGCGCGGCGGTCACCCCGCGCACCACGGCGGCGCGTGGAAGGTGGCCTTCGCCGACTTCATGACCGCGATGTTCGCGCTCTTCCTGGTGCTGTGGCTGGTCACCCAGAGCACCGACATCCGTTCCGCCGTCGCCGGCTACTTCCAGGATCCGCTGGGGCGCGCCGACCAGTTCGGCAGCTCCATCCTGCCGGGCGATGGGGCGCAGAGCGCCACGGTGCAGCCGCCGCTCACCCAGGCCCAGGTGCTCGACCTGCGGCGCAACCGGCTGCAGCACGTCGCCGACCGCGTCCGCGAGCGGCTCGAGGAGACGCCGAGCCTGTCCGACGTCAAGGGCAACATCAAGATCGAGGTGACCGCCGAGGGCCTGCGCATCCAGCTCATCGAGGACGCCACCGGCGTGTTCTTCGAGACCGGCAGCGCCCACCCCAGCCAGCGCGGCCGCGAGATCCTCGCCATGGTCGGCGCCGAACTGGGCCGGGTGTCGAACCCGGTGCTGATCGAGGGCTACACCGACGCCCGCCCCTATCCGTACTCGAGCACCTACACGAACTGGGAGCTGTCGGCGGACCGCGCCAACGTCGCCCGCCGCATCCTCACCGAGCACGGGCTGGCGCCCGGCCAGGTCATGCAGATCCGCGGCCTCGCCGACCGGCAGCTCGCCGTTCCCGCCGATCCCTGCTCGCCGCGCAACCGGCGCATCACCATCACCATGCCGCTGGGCGCGCCGCCGCCGCCGGCGGACTCGGTCTCGCTCGGGAGCCGCTCGTGAACCGCCCGCTCTCGATCCTGTTCCTCACCGAGGATCCGGCGCCCAGCGACGCGGTGCGCGCCTGCCTGGCGCACGAGCCCGGCGTGCGGGTGCTGATCGCGCCGACGCTGACCGCGGCGCTCGACATGGCCCGCTTCGCGCGGCCCGAGCTGATCGTGCTCGACGGCAGTCCGTCGGTCGGCGAGGCGCTCAAGGGCTGCCGCCGGCTGCGCGCCGAGGCCGAGGTGGCGCTGTCGTCCATCGTCATGGTCGCCGCGCCCGACGCGGACGAGCTGCGCCAGCAGGCGCTCGAGGCCGGCTGCGACGGGTTCCTCAACGAGCCCCTGCAGGAGACCGACGCGCTGGCACTGCTGCACGCCCAGCTCCGGCTGCGGCGCGCCTACGACCAGCTCCGCGTCAACGGCGTCGAGGTGGACCGCCTGCGCAAGGCCGCCAACCGCAGCCTCGACCAGATCGTCGGCCTGCTCGCCTGCGTGGTGGAGCTGGGCCGCCCCGGCGCCGGCGAGCGCAGCAAGCGCGTGGGCCGGCTGGCGCGGCACCTCGCCGCCCGCTTCGGCGTGCCCGAGGTCCGGCTGTGGGATCTGGAGATCGCCGCCCAGGTGCACGAGATCGGCTGGCTGGTGTCCGAGCACGTCGGCGGCGACGCCGGCGAGCGCTCGGTGTTGCCGCCCTGGCAGCGCGCGGTCTCGACCGCCGCGCTGCTCTCCCAGGTCGAGGGCCTCGAGGAGACCGCCAGCCTGATGCGGAGCCTCTACGAGAACTGGGACGGCACCGGGGCTCCCGACCACCTGCAGATGGGGCAGATCCCGCTGCGCTGCCGGATCCTGCGGGTGGTGGTGGACTTCATGGCCGAGCTGGAGCGCACGCCCAACGAGAGCGAGGAGGAGATCCTCTCCCGCCTGTCCGGGCACGGCGGCACGCTCTACGACCCGATGGTGCTCGTCCACCTGGGGGCGATGCAGTCGGACCCGTCGGCGCCGGACTGGCGCGTGGACCGCGTGGTGCTGCCGATCCACGAGCTGGCGGTGGGCATGGTGCTGGCCGAGGACCTGTGCACCGAGTCGGGGCTCAAGCTGCTGGCGCGCGGCAGTCGCCTGACGGCCAGCGCGCTGAACACCATCCTGCGCCGGCACCTGGCCGAGCCCATCCTGCAGGGGGCGACGGTGCTGCGGCGCGGCCCGAAGCCCGGCCGCGGCGCCGCCTGAGGCGAACGCCCGCCGCCGGGCCCCGGCGTCAGTTCAGCATCTGGAAGAGCTGGTCCATCATCTCGTCGGCGATGGTGATCAGCCGCGCCGCCGCCCCGTACGCCTGCTGCTGGGCGACGAGCGTCACCATCTCCTCGTCGAGCGAGACCCCCGAGACCGCGCTGCGCTGCGCGTCGGAGTTGTCCACCAGCGTCTGGGCCGCCTCGGCGTCGGCCGTGGCATTGGCGACGCTCGTGCCGACCGACGAGGCGAACTGGGTGTAGAACTCGCGCAGGGTTCGCCCGCCGAGCGAGCCCACCCCCAGGCCGCCCAGGCCCGAGAGCCGGAGGGCGACCGCGCCGTCGCCGGCTTCACCGCTCGCCGAGGCGGCGATGGCGTCGGTCGAGGCGAGGATGCCGGCGGCGAGCGAGATGCTGCCGGCGGTGAGGCCGGCGGCGTCGAAGAAGTCGGTGCCGGTCGCGCCTCCCAGCGTGGTGCCGGTACGGTGGACGGCGTTCACCTCGGCGACCAGCGCCGCGGTGAAGCGATCGAGCTCCGCGCTCATCCCCGGCAGGGTCGTCGAGTTCAGGTCCACCAGCGCCTTCAGGCTGCCGGACTGCGGGTCCACGGTGCCGCCGCCGGCCAGGCCGAGGCCGTAGCCGCCCCCCGAGGCGGTGACGACCAGCTGCTGCGCCGCGCCGCCGTCCACCAGCAGGGTGTCGCCCGAGAGCACGCCGATCGTGCCGTCGTCGTGCGTCACGACGCGCACGCCGATCTTCCCGGAGAGCTGGTCCACCAGCAGGTCGCGCTGGTCCTCGAGGTCGGGAGCCGAACGGCCGCCGCCGCTGGCGGCGAGGATCTGCGCGTTCAGGTCGGCGATGCGCCCGGCGAGGGTGTTCACCTCGTCCGCCCCGCTGCGGAGCTGCTCCACCGCGTCGCTGCGCGCCTGCTCGATGCGGGCGTCGAGCCGGTGGAGCTGCTGGGTCAGGCGGGCGGCCGCCTGCCGCACGGTGTCGCGCGCCGAGCTGTTGGCGGGATCGTTGGCGAGGTCGGCGAAGCCCTCGAACAGGTCGTCGAGGTTGGCGGCCACGCCGGTGTCGGACGGCTCGGCCAGCGCCCCTTCGACCTGCGAGAGCAGGCTCTCCAGGGTGGTGGCGAGGCCGAGGCTGCCGGACTCGCGCCGGTAGCTGCCGTCGAGGAAGGTGTCGCGCACCCGCGACACGTCGGCGACCTCGACGCCGCGGCCGATGGTGCCCCAGGCGCTCCACAGCGGCGTGGCGGCGCTGAGCGTGACCTGCTGGCGGCTGTAGCCCGCGGTCTGCGCGTTGGCCACGTTGTGGCCGGTCACGTCCATGGCCCGCTGCTGCGCGATCAGCGCGGAGCGGGCGATGCTGAGGAAGCTCGAGAGCGACATGTCAGGCCCTCCGGTTGATCAGGGCGCCCGCGGTGAGACCGCGGTCTGCCGCCGCCCGCTCGGCCGGCCCGTAGGTGGGCGTGCTGGCGGCGGCGAACAG
Organism: uncultured bacterium; assembly: GCA_964398895.1. Lineage (GTDB taxonomy): Bacteria > Eisenbacteria > RBG-16-71-46 > RBG-16-71-46 > RBG-16-71-46 > JANXPZ01. Next base: position 9,322 of record CAYNPF010000015.1, on the reverse strand, counting down.
CGCCTGCAGGTAGCGGTCGCCCTGGTCCATGGCCCGCCGCAGCACCGCGCGGTTGATCGAGGCCTCGCGCACCACGCCGCGGCCGACGCGACGCAGGCGGCGCCGCGCGGCGGTCAGCGCCGGCGGCTCGGGCAGCTCGAGGGCGCGGGCGACACCGTCCAGCGGCATGGACTCGTGGCCGACCAGGGTGGCGAGCACGTCGCCGCGGCGGCGGCGCGCCTCGTGCAGGGTGTGCAGGATGCTGCCGAGGGCGTCCACCTCGCGCTCGAGCGGCCCGGCGTCGCTGCCGGCCACCGCCCCGCGCATCCGCACCAGCGCGGCGAGGAGCGCCTCGGCCAGCGCGGCCTCCTCGTCGAGGACGGCGGCCAGCGCCATCAGCTCGCGGTTCATCGCGGCGGCATCACCCCGCGGCGGGGCGATCACCGGGGCTTCCCACGTCGTGGATTCGCTCATCGTGCGGCCTCGTCCTTTCCGGCGGGCAGGTGGCGTTCGAGTTGTCGGTAGAGCATCTCGCCGATCCCGTTGCGGTCACGCTCGGCCGACACCTGGGCGAGGCGGTCGTCGAGCAACGACTGGAACATCTCGCGTCCCGGGTCCTCGCCGAGCAGTCCGCTCTCGGACACGGTGGCGCGCATGGCCTGCATCAACTGGGCGGTGAACATCCCCTCGAGCGCGTGCGCGGCCCGGCGCAGCTCGGCGCGGTCGTCGCGCGGCGCCACGCCGCCGAGCCCGTTGATCGGCGCGGTCATCGGACGCTCACCTCGGCGTCGAGCGCCCCGGCCGCCTCGAGCGCGGAGAAGATCGCCGCCACCTCGTCGGGCCGGGCGCCGGCGGCGTGCAGACCCGCCGCCACCGACTGCACCGGGCTGCCGGCGGCCACGTGCACCAGGCCCTCGGTCGCGGCGCCCGCCGGGGCGGCCGGCCCGATCTCGAGCGTGATGCCGTGGTGGCTGACCACCGCCGGGCGGATGCGGACGTCGCCGCCCGCCACCACCGTGCCCTCGCGCCCGTCAATGACGATGCGCGCGGGCTCCACCGGGTCCACGCGCAGCGTATCCACGGCGGCGAGGAACGTGCCCAGCGCGTTCTCCGCCAGCCGGTCCTGCCCCGCCGCGTTGGCGGCGGCGCCGGGCACGGCCAGCGTGATCGCGCCGGGGTCCTCGACCGCGGCGCTGCCCGCACCGAACGTGCGGTTGATGGCCGCGGCGATGCGGCCGGCGGTCCCGAGATCGGGCTGGCGCAGCAGCAGCCGCGGCTCGAGCGGCGCGGCGGCCGACTCGACCTCGACCACGCCGCCGGAGGGGATGCGGGCCGAGTTGGCGCGCCGCTCGCCGAGCCGGACGGTCCCGGCGCCGGCGGCCGCCGCGACCTGCACCGGACCCTGCGCCGTGGCGATCGGCGCCTGGTCCGGGTCGGTGACGAGCGGAGTGATCCACAGGACGCCGCCACGCAGCGAGGTGGCATCCCCCAGCGCGGCGACCTGGACCTCGAAGCGGCCCCCGGCCCGCAGGTACGGCGAGATCTCGGCGGTCACGGTGACGGCGGCGACGTTGCGCAGCCGCAGGTGTTCGGGCGGCACCTCGATGCCGAAGCGCCGGAGCAGGTTCACGACCGACCGCACGGTCGGCGTGGTGGTGTTGACCCCGCCGAAGCTGCGATCGCCGGTGCCGTCGAGACCGGTGACCAGGCCGTAGCCCGCCAGCCGGCGCGGCACGTCGCCGGTGCGCCGGGTGAGGTCGCCGATGCGGACCTGGGCGCGGGCCGCGGGGACCGCGAGCAGGCCGGCCAGCAGCAGCAGGCCCAGGGCGCGGATCGCGCGCCGGACGATGGGCCGCGTCATGGCCACAGCATCCCGAGGAAGCGGCCCATGATGCCGGTGTTGGGCCCGATCTTCTTCCCCTTGTAGGTGATCATGGCGTCGGCGATGCAGCTCGAGGCCACCAGGTTGCCGGCGGTGACGTCCTCGGCGCGGACCACTCCGGTCAGCCCGACCTCCTGCGCCTGGCCGTCCACCGTGACCTTGCGCGCCCCGGCGACGTGCGCCAGACCGCCGGGCTCGAGCGACACGACGCGCACGCTCATGACGGTGTGCAGCCGGCCCTGCCGGCTCGTCTCGCCCTGGTCGCGCGAGTCGCGGTCGAGGCCCGAGGCCACCTTGATCGCCGTGCTGCTCGGGGTGCCCGTGCCGCTGGCGGAGTTGATGTTCAGTTTGCCGGTCATCGAGCGATCCCCGGTGGCCGTCCGGCTCACCTGCGCGCGGGCGACCGTCTGCTCGTCCACGACCACGGTGAGCAGATCGCCGATCCGCAGCGGCAACCGGTCGGAGAGCCAGCCGGCCCGGCTGACCGACGTCGTCACCGAGTCGGGCCGCGCGACCACCGCCGCCGGAGCGGCGGCCCGCGCCGCGCCGGCGCCGAGCAGGACGAGGACCGTGGCGCACCCCGCCACGACCGCATGACAGTTCATCGTTCGCCTCCCGAAGTGAGGACCGCCGTCCCCGGACCGGTCACGGTCCCGGCCAGCGCCCCGGCACGACCCTGAACGCGCGCCCGCACGACCTCGCCGCGGCGCGCGGCATTGAGCGCGGTGCCGGCGAGCGACACGTTCACGTCGCCCCGACACCAGACCAGGCGGACCGGATCCCCGGCCGCCACCAGCACCGGCGGCACCACCGCCGGACGATCCACCGTCTCCCCCGCGGCGAGTGCGCGGCACACCCGCCAGCCCGCGGCGGGCAGCTCGTCGCTCCGCGCCGCCGGAGCCCCCCAGCAGGGCCGCAGCTCGGAGCGCAGGTCGTCGGCCGCCAGCCGGCTGCCGGCCGCCAGCGCCCGCGCGGCCACGCGGACGGTGTCCATCCGCCCGGCCCGCACGCGCAGCGCCCGCGCCGTCGGTCCCGATCCCAGCCGCACCACCTGCCAGCCGTCGCGCCCCTCGCCGACCAGGCGCAGCAACGCGTCGGTCGGGAGCGAGTCGGGCAGCGTGGTGCGCGGCCACTCGAGCCGGACCGACTCCGCCGGCACGTGCCACACCCCGGCGATCGCCGCCGCCACGCGCGCCTCGAGCGCGGGCGGCACGCCGGCCGCGGCCGCGGCGGGGAGCGCCAGCAGCAGGATCAGGCCCAGCTCAGGACAGGATCTCATTGGTGATCTGCATCATCTCTTCGCCGGCCTTGATGGCCTTGGCGTTGATCTCGTAGGCCCGCTGCGCCGCGATCATGTCGGTCATCTCCTGCACGATCTCGACGTTGCTGGCCTCCAGCGCGCCCTGCACGAGGCGGCCGAAGCCCTCCTCCTGCGGCGTGCCGGTGATGGGATCGCCCGAGGCCTCGGTGGCCACGAGCTGGTTCTCGCCGACCGCCAGCAGCCCGCCCGGGTTGAGGAAGCGGGCCAGCTCGATGCGGCCGACCTCGACCGCGCTGGAGTTGCCGGCGGCGGTCACCGAGACGACCCCCGAGGGAGCGATGGTGACGGCGGTGGCGTCCTGCGGGATGCTCACGCCGGGCAGGATGGGATAGCCGCCGCTGGTGACCAGCGCGCCCGACTCGGACAGCGACAGGTTGCCGTCGCGGGTGTAGCCGGTCGTACCGTCGGGGCGCTGCACCTGCAGGTAGCCGTCACCCTCGATGGCGACGTCGAGCGACCGCGACGTGGTCTCCGGCGAGCCCTGCGAATCGAGCCGGGTCACGCCGGCGATGCGCACGCCCTTGCCGATCTGGACCGGCCCGGTGGTCTCGGTGCCGTCCTGGTTCACGATCCGCTCGCCCTGGAGCGTCTCGTAGAGGACGTCCTGGAAGTTCACGCGACTGCGCTTGAAACCGGTGGTGTTGACGTTGGCCAGGTTGTTGGCGATGACGTCCACCATCCGCTGCTGCGCCATCATGCCGCTGGCGGCGGTGCGCATGCTGTCGTCCATGTCTCACTCCCTCCCCGGCCGCGGGAGCGTTCCCGCGCCGGGCGCCTGACGGCGGGCCGGCCGGCTCACGGCCGTCCCACCTGGTTGGTCACCACCTCGAGCACACCGTCCATGGCCTTGAGGACCTCGACGTTCGCGGCGTAGGCCCGCTGGATGTTGGTGAGGTCCACCATGGAGGTGAGCGAATTGACGTTGGTCTCCTCGAGCGCCCCCTGGCGCACGCGGGTCCGGTCGGGATCCACGTCGTGCACCTCGCCGTCGGGCAGGTAGCGGCCGCCGCCCTCCTTGCGCAGCGTCTCCGGCGTCCCGGCGTCCACCACCCGCAGGCGTCCGGCCAGCGTGCCGTCCACCTTCACCGCCCCGTCGGCCTCGACCTCGACCTCGGCGCCGTTCAACACCAGTGGGCCCTCGCTGCCGACGAGCGGCCAGCCGTCGGCGTCGGTGAGCCGACCGTCGCCGTCGAGGCGCAGCGTGCCGCCGCGGGTCAGGCGCTCGCCGTGGTCGGTCTCGACCACGAAGAAGCCCGGCCCGTCGAGGGCCAGGTCGAGCGGACGCCCCGTCTCGCGGAAGTTGCCCTGGCCGAGATCGGTGCTGTGCACCGGCACCGGACACTCGCGGCCCGCCACGCGGTGCGCCACCACCCGGTCCGCCTTGAAGGCGGTGGTGCCGGCGTTGGCCACGTTGTTGGCCGTCGCCTCCTGCTGGCGCAGGTAGTAGGCGAGCGACTGGGCCGTGTTGGCGATCGCGCGCAGCGGCATGGTCCTGGTTCCTCCGGTAACGGATGACGTCCCGAGTGCTTCCCGCCGAGCGAAAGCAATCGCCATACCGCCGGCCAGGCTCCCGCCGACTTCCCGCCAAGTGTTTGTCCGACTATCGGTTGCCCGATCGGCTCCGGCCGGGATTCCAGACGGGACGGCGGCGGATTCTTCCGGGAGGAAGGAAGTTCCTGCTGCTCAGGAGCGGGAACGCGCCCCGCGGCCGTCGGTGCGCAGCACCAGCCGCACCGCGTCCTGCGACAGGTGCAGGTCGCGCGCGATGTCGTGCAGGGGACGACCCCGACGGGCCCGCACCAGCACGCCGCGCGGACCGCGGGCGCCGAGGCGCGCCAGCGCGCCGCGCCCGACGAGGAGGAGCGAGACCAGGCCGAGCAGGCTCACCGCCGCGGCGGCGAGCGGTCCCGGGACGAGGCCGGTCGTGGGACGCGGCAGGGCCGCGCCGAGACCGCGCAGCCACTCGAGGGCCGGAGACACGCCGCCGGCCGCCACCAGCAACAGCAGCACCACCATGACTCCCGCCCACGTCCTGCGTCTCATCGTCCCTCCCGTGCGGCGCGCAGGCGCTCGCGCAGGCGCCCCAGCGCCCGCGTGCGGATCTGCGACACCCGCGACTCGGTCACGTGCAGCACCTCGCCGATCTGCTTCAGCGAGAGGTTCTCGTAGTGGTAGAGCGACAGCACCAGCCGGTCCTTCGACGGCAGTTCGGCGATGGCCTCGCGCAGCTCGACCAGCGTCTCCTCGCGGGTCATCGCCTCGTCGGGCGCCGCCGCCGCCTCGTCGGCGATGGTCTCGGAGAGGTGCAGCTGACCCTCGCCGCGCGTGCTGGTGGGATGGTCGAGCGGCAGCAACGTGCGGGTGCCGGTCTCCCGTTCCCAGTCCCACAGCGTCGGTTCGTCCACGCCCAGCTCGGCCGCCAGCTCGGCCGGCGACGGCGCCCGCCCGTGCCGCTGCTGCAGCGCGGCGCGGGCCCGGGCGATCCGCCGGCGGCGCTCGCGCACCGAGCGCGGCGTCCAGTCCTGGCCGCGCAGCTCGTCGATCATCGCGCCGCGGATGCGCGGCATGGCGTAGGTGCTGAAGGCGAGCCCGCGGCCGGGATCGAACCCCTCCAGCGCCTGCACCAGGCCGATCGTGCCGGCGCTGACCAGCTCGTCGAGCTCGAGGCGCACGGTGCCGCCGCTGAGCAGCTCGCGGGCGGCGTGGTGCACCAGCCCGAGGTAGAGGTCGAGGAGCTGGACGCGAACCTCCGGCGCCCGTTCGGCGCGGTAGCTCGCCCACAGCGTCTCGGCCAGACCCGGCGCGGGCCGGCGGGCCGGGCTCGCGGGCGAGGGACTACGCACGGGCCAGCAACCGCGCGGCCAGCCGGTCGGCGGCCGCGGGAAGGTGCCGGAGCAGGGTGCCGGTGCCGCGCGTGGCGGCGCGCAGGCCCTCGTCCTCCGGGAAGTGGCCAAGGTGCCCGAGCGAGCGGCCGAGGAAGCGACCGGCCGCCAGCTCGAGGCGGGCGAAGGTATCGAGCGACTCGTCCTCGTCGGCGCGGTTCACCAGCACGTCCACCGGCAGGCCGGGGAGCTGCCCGTGCACGATCTTGATCAGGGCGTAGGCGTCGCTGAGCGAGGCGGGCTCGGGCACCGCCACCACGACCAGCCGCGCGGCGCGCAGGCCGGCCACGCGCACGACGCTCTCGATGCCGGGGCCGGAGTCCACGATCACCGAGTCGAACTCGTCGTAGAGGACGGTGAGCCGGTGGTGCAGCCGCGCGCGGTCCACCGCGGTCAGGGCGTGCACGTTCTCGGCCCCGGAATCGGACGGCAGCAGCCACAGGCGCTCGTCGAGCTGCACCAGCAGGTCGCGCGGCGTCACCTCGCCGGCCAGCAGCGCCGACAGCCGCCGGCTCGGGTGCACGCCGAGCAGGACGTGCAGGTTGCCCTGGTTCTGCGAGCCGTCGAGCAGCAGCACGCGCCGCCCGGCGCGCGCCAGCGCGTTGGCCAGCAGCACCGAGAGCACCGACTTGCCGACGCCACCCTTGCCGCTGCCGAGCACGATCGCCTCGGTGCCGCGTCCCGCGCCGCCGTCGTCGGGCCGGTCGGGCAGCGAGCGACCGCGCGCGCGCGCGTTCGCGGCCATGCCGCGGAGGGCGTCGGCCTGGTCGCTCACGCCACCCCCGCCAGCTCGGCCACGCGCGCCGTGGCCTCGGCCGCCGGCACCAGGTCGCCCGGGACCTCCTGCCCCGTCGCGGCCCAGCGCATCGGCAGACCCTGCTCGACCGCCAGCGCGAAGACGGTGTCGTCGCCGGGGCACTCGTCCAGCTTGCTCGCCAGCAGGTGGGTCACGCCCAGCGGCCGGTGCTCGTCGAGCAGGCGCCGCGCGTGCGCGGCCTGCAGGCCGGCGGGCAGCACGAGGTGGACCTCGTCGGGCTGCAGGCGCGCGAGCTGGCGTCGCGTCGCCGCCAGGTCGGCACCGCGCCGCGGCGAGCGGCCGGCGGTGTCCACCAGCACGACCTCGCGCGCACCCAGGCGGCGCCGCGCGGCCTCGATGTCCCCCTCCTCGTAGGCGACCTCGAAGGGCAGCCCGGAGAGCTCGGCGTAGATGCGCGACTGCTCGAGCGCGCCGATGCGGTAGGTGTCGAGCGAGAGCAGGCCCACCGCCCAGCCGCCGAACACCGACGGGTGGTTCGCCAGCTTGGCGATCGTCGTCGTCTTGCCGGCCCCGGTCGGCCCGACCAGCGCGACCACCACCGGCTCGGCCGCGATGCGGCCCGGTCCGCCCGGACGCCGCGGCGTCATGCCCGCGGCCGGCACGCTCACGGCCGGGCGGCGGCCCGGACGGGCCGCGCGCGACGGGCGCGGCGTGGCCGTCGCCTCGTCGGCGGCGCAGGCGACGAGCGTGAAGCCGGCGGCGCGGCCGCGCCCGGCGCGCTGCAGGTCGAGCAGGACGGCGTCCGCCCCCAGGCTCGCACGCGCCCGGGCGAACAGCGAGGACAGGTCGGATCCGGCGAAGGTCTCAGGCGGCACGGGTCAGCTCCCAGGTGGCGAGGTTCTGGATCGGCGTCTGCGTCGGCAGCTCGGCCAGCGAGATGATCGGCAGACGCGGCAGGATCGGTTCGACGAGACGGCGGATGCCGACGCGCAGTCCGGGCGGCGTGACCAGCGGCAGGTACTGACCGTCCTGGCGCGTGGTCTCGGCCAGCCGCGAGAGCGCGTGCAGCGCGGTGGAGAGTTCCTCGGGCTCGAGGGTGCGGGCCCCGTCGCGACCGCGCGGGGCGAAGAGCTGCATCAGGGCGACCTCGAGGCGCGGACCGACGGTCAACGCCCGAATCGGCTGCCGGTCGCCGCCGAGCAACTGCACGATGACCGAGGACAACGCGCGGCGGACGTGCTCGGTGAGGACCTCGGCGTCCTTGGTCTGCTCGGCCGCGTCCGAGAGCGCCTCGAGGATGGTGGCGAGATCGCGCACCGGCACGCCCTCGCGCAGCAGCCGCTGCAGCACCCGGTGCAGGGTGCCCAGCGACAGCTTGCCCGGCACCACGTCCTCGACCAGCGCCGGGCTCGACTCCTTGAGACCGTCGAGCAGGGCGCGCACGTCCTGGCGGCTGAGCAGGTCGGCCGCGTGCTCGCGCGCGGTCTCCATCAGGTGGGTGGCCAGCACGGTCGAGGCCTCGACCACGGTGAGGCCGGCGGCCTCGGCCCGGGTCCGGTGCTCGGGCAGGATCCAGAAGGCCGGCAGGCCGAAGCTCGGGTCCACGGTCGGGGTGCCCTCGAAGGCGGCGCCGGTATTGGCGGCGTCGATCGCCAGCAGCATGCGGGGCTGGACGGTCCCCCCCGCCACGCGCACGCCGCGCAGCTTGATCGTGTACTCGTCGGCGGCGAGCTGGATGTTGTCGCGGATGCGGGCCGACGGCACGATCATGCCCAGCTCGTAGGCGAGCTGTTTGCGCAGGATGCCGACGCGCTGCAGCAGGTCGCCGCGCTGCGTCTCGTCGATCAGCGGCACCAGCGCGTAGCCGACCTCCAGCTCGAGCGGCTCGACCGCCAGCAGCTCGCGCAGCGGCGGAGCGCCGGTGGCGGGGGCGGCGGCCGGGACGGCTTCGGCGGCGGCGGCGCGACGCGCGCGGCGCCGGCGCGAGATGGTCCAGGCCACGCCGCCCGCGGTCACCGCCAGGGCGAGGAAGGGCACGGCCGGCAGGCCGGGCACGAGGGCGAGGAGCCCGAGCAGGCCGCTGGCGGTCCAGATCGCCCGCGGGCTGCGGGTGAGCTGGGCGACCAGCGAGGGCGCGACGGCGCTGCCGCCGGAACCGTAGGTCACCAGCAGGCCGGCCGAGGTGCTGACGACCAGCGCCGGGATCTGCGTCACCAGGCCGTCGCCGACGGTCAGCGAGCTGTAGGTGGACAGCGCCTCGGCCGCCGACATGCCGTGCTGCGTCATGCCGATGATGAAGCCGCCGATCAGGTTGATGAAGGTGATGATCAGGCCGGCGACGGCGTCGCCGCGCACGAACTTGGCCGCGCCGTCCATGGCCCCGTAGAAGTCGGCGTAGCGGCTGATCTCCTCGCGCCGGCGGCGCGCCTCGTTCTCGTCGATGAGGCCGGCGCCGAGGTCGGCGTCAATGCTCATCTGCCGGCCGGGCATCGCATCGAGGG
>CAYNPF010000014.1:0-18626 GCA_964398895.1 uncultured bacterium | reverse complement strand
GTAGCCGCCGCTGCCAGAGCCATCCTCCTCATAGTCCACCTTCACGAACTCGCCGCCCAGCGACACCACCTGGTCGGCCACCTCGGCGCGCGTGTCGTTGGCGCGCACGATCGCACCCAGGTTGGCGGCGGTGCCGATCGCCGCCAGTCCGGCGACGCCGGCGCCGGCGATGAAGACCTTGGCCGGCGGGATCTTGCCGGCGGCGGTCACCTGGCCGTTGAAGAAGCGGCCGAAGGCGTTGGCGGCCTCGATCACGGCGCGGTAGCCGCTGACGCCGGCCATCGAGGTCAGCGTGTCCATCTTCTGGGCGCGGCTGAGCTGTCGCGGCAGCGCGTCCAGGGCCAGCACGGTGGCCTTCCGGGCGGCGAGCTGCTTCATCAACTCGGGATTCTGCGCCGGCCAGATGTAGGAGATCAGCGTCTGGCCCTCGCGCAGCAGGCCGACCTCCTCGGGCGACGGCGGGCGCACCTTGAAGACCACGTCGGACTTCGCCCACAACGCCGCCGCGCCCTCGACGATCTCCGCGCCGGCGGCGCGGTAGGTCTCGTCGGGACAGTTGGCCGCGGCGCCCGCACCACTCTGCACCGCCACCGAGAAGCCGAGCTTGATCAGCTTCTCGACGACTTCGGGCACGGTGGCGACCCGCTTCTCAGCGGCCGCCGTTTCGGTCGGAATACCGATCACACACGCCATGCAAGTCCCCCATACTGAGTGACGTCGCCCGATCCGCGCGGTTCGGACGGTCGCCGCGAAGGCGGGAAGGCTTCTCGCCCAGCTCGATCAGATGGTCCGCAGCGGGTCGTTTCCCACCCGGACACACGACTCGAACCTGCGCATGGTGACGGAGGCCCCGGGTCCAGTCAAACGGGGAATGGGAACGACACGGGCCCGGGTTTCGGCCCGTGCGCGGTGCGGCTTCACGGCCTCGCCGGGTGGGGATCGGCGCGGTCGGGATGCGGTCCAATCGGGTCGGTGCGGTGCCGCCCAAGTCGTGTCGGGCGGGGCCCGGCGCGACCGGGAACTCAGCGCGCGAGGGCGAGTCCGATGGAGGCCTTCGCCCCGGGGACGGCCACGCGCACCGGGGGCCGATCGGCCTTCAGGTCCACGACGTGGACGCTGCCGCTTCGATCGTCGCCCCAGCAGGTGACCACCAGCCGCCCGGCGTCCTCGTCGAGCGCGCAGTGCATGGGGTGGGCGCCGAAGCCCCCGATGGTGCGCACCACCCGCCGGGTGGCGAGGTCCACGACCGCCACGCTGTCGCCGCCGTAGAGGCAGACGTAGGCGAGGGCCCCGGCGCGGTCCACGGCGAAGTCGAAGGGCGAGGCGGCGAGCGGCACCCGGGCGGTCACCATCCAGCGTTCGAGGTCCACGACCAGCAGGGCGTTCCGCGTCATGTCGGTGACGTAGCAGAGCGCGGTGTCGCGGGCGAAGTGGACGTCGAGCGGGTGGCTGACGGCCGTCGAGTCGCCGGCGCCCGGGGTCCAGTCGCCGCGCGGCGCGGCGCCGAGGTGCAGCACGCCGATGCCGTCGCGGGCCTCGACCCGCGGCCGGTCGAGGTCGTAGACGGTGAGATCCGCGCTCTTGCGGTTCGTGACCACCAGCCGGCGGGCGTCGGGCGAGAGCGCGACATGCACGGGCACCAGCCCGGCCGGCAGGTCGAAGAGCCAGGCCAGACTCGTGGCGTCGTGCACGTGGACGCAGTGCAGGTTCTCGTCGGCGATGTAGAGCCGGTCGCGCCGCGGATCGAAGACGAAGCCCGAGGGCATCCCGGGCCCCGGCCAGCCGACCCGCGCGACGATCACGGCCGCGCCGGAGTCGGCGGCGGCGTCGCGGTCCACGGCGATCAGCGCGTCGCCGTCCTCCTCGCGGCCGTAGTTGTGCAGCGTGACCAGCAGGCGCGTGCTGTCGTGCGGCGCCAGCGCCGCGAACACCGGATAGGGACCCACGGCGAGGTCGCGTCGCCAGGCGAGCCGATCGAGGTCCACGACCGAGACCGTGCCGCCGAACAGCTCGCACACGTAGGCGGTGCGGGCGCCGGCGGCGCCCGGCCGCGCGAGCGGCGCGGTGCGCGCCGTCGCCGCGGTCGCGACGAGCAGGGCGAGGAACGGGATCCACGTCGGGCGCGGGCGAGTGGTGCTCATGTCGGATCCTCCGGGTTCTCCGGCCGCCGGTGCCGTCTCAGCGACCAGCCCAGCCCCGCCGCGAGCACGATCCAGGCGCCGAGGCCGGCTCGGGTCACCGGCACGGCCTGCCGCAGACCGGGCGCTTCGTAGCGCATGGCGAGGCGGTGGTGGCCGGGCGGCACCACGACGCCGCGCACCAGCAGGTCCACGGGCACGATCGCGGTCGCCACGCCGTCCACCTCGGCGCGCCAGCCGGGCAGATCGGCGTCGGCCACGACGACGAAGGCGCGGTCCGGGGCGTCCACGTCGAGGCCGATCTCCTCGGGCTGGTCGTCCACCCAGTGCAGCACGCAGCCGGCCGAGCCGGGGTAGCGCCCGGCGACGCGCGCCGCCGTGGTGAGCGCGACGCGGGCGGGATCGAAATCGGCGCGGGTCATGGCGCGGGCGATGGCGTCGGCGTCGGGCAGCGACATCACCTCGTCCACCGCGTAGGCGCGGCCGAGGGCGCCGTCGAGCGCGAAGACGGGACCGTTCGCCTCCTCGTCCACCTTCGTCAGTCCTGGCACCGAGTCGGGAGCGTCGGCGTCGAGATCCACCCAGCCGACGCCCCAGGCGCGCAGCGCCATCACGTAGCGCGTCAGGTCGTGCGCGATCACCGGGCGCCACGCCGTCGGCAGGGCATCGAGGTCGCCGGTCAGGCACGCCGCCTGCCAGCTCACCCAGTAGTTCGTGCGGCTCTCGTCGTAGCCGCGGGTCGCCAGTCCCGGCGCCGCGACCGCGTGCGTGCGGCCGGAGCAGGCGCGCAGTTGCGGCGTGCCCGCGGCGAGGCGGGCCAGCGCCGGCGGCGCGGGCGGGGTGAGCGCGGCCGGCGGACCGCTCGCGTGCCGCAGCGTGGGAACGCCCGCGGTGGCGAGATCGAGGGCGAGGAGCACTGCCAGCCCGACGCGCGTCCACCGCCGGCCCGCGTGCGGGCCGGCGAGGAGGATCAGGGTCGCGACGACGAACGCGGCGCGCAGCAGCAGGTCGAGTCCCATGGCCCGCGGGGAGGTCGCACCGTCGAGTGCGCGCGCGAGCGGCGCCAGCGGGAAGGCGATCGCCAGACCGAGCAGTCCGATCAGCGCCGCGCCGCCGAGCGCGAGGCGCGACGGACGGGTCGGCGCGGTCTCCCCGCCGCTCGCCAGCGTGCGCGCCGCGAGCAGGGCGAGGGCGAGGCACGCCCAGAGCAGCACGGCGGTGGGGGCGCGGAACGCGGCCCCGCCCGGCGCCGAGAGGAGCGGACCGGCGAGGGCGAGGAGCAGCGCGGCGATCAGCACCGCCCACCAGAAGAGCGCGGTCGCGTCGGCGCGCCGGCGTCGCCAGCCGATCAGCGCCAGGGCGAGCGCGACGACGCCGAGATAGACCGCGACGCCACCAGCGGTTCCCGGCCAGACGAGCGCGGGCAGGTCACGCACGGCGAGGCCGGGCTCGCCCGCGACGACCGCGCCGCGGGCGCCGTGGAGCAGGGCCGGCCACCAGCCGGCGGCGCCGATGGCCGCGCCGAGCGCGAGGGCGACCGTCCAGGGCACGAGCCGCGTCCAGCGCCGGCGCAGCCAGGCCTGCTGCACGGCGAGGAGCAGGCCGAGTTCCACCGAGTCGCCGAGGATCTGCGGATGCCCGTGCAGTCCCTGGAGGCCGAGCGCGAGGGCGAGCGCGAGCGAGGCGGCGAGCCGGGTGCGCGCGCCCTCGGCGGCGATCACTCCCCAGGTGCCCAGGGCCACCACCGGCAGCAGCGCGCCGGCCAGCACGCGGGCGTCCTGTCCCTGCGCCAGCGCGCCGATCAGGGGGACGGCCGGCAGCCAGGCCAGGCCGGCGGCCGCGGCGCTCCACGGATCGGCGCGCCACGACAGACGCGCCAGCGCCACCACGGCGAGCGTGCCGGCGAGGACGGCGAGCAGCAGCCAGAGCTGGGGCGAGCGATGCGGTTCGTGCAGCCGCTCGGCGAGATCGAGCGCCCGGTCGGGCAGGTATTGCGGCCGCCGGTCGGCCAGGCTCGCGCTCGTGGGGACGCCGAGGAAGACGCAGGGGTTCCAGGTGGTGCGCTGTCGCGTCTCCCGCCAGCGCTCACGCGAGAACTCGGCGAAGGGCCGCTTCGCCGCCGCCTCGCCGAGGACCACGCGCTGCCCCTGCAGGAGCTGGGGCGAGAAGAGCAGGACCCAGGCGAGGACGACCAGCAGCAGCGGTCCGATCCAGGCGCGGCGCGGCGGCGCGGCGGGCGGCGCAGGCGCCCCGGCGGACGCGGACGCGCCGGCGACTTCGGCGGGACGATCGAGGGAGCTCACGGGCGGCAGGATGCCACCGTCGCGGGAGCCGGCCAAGGCGGCCCGCGGGGTGGCGGACGGGGCGGGTCGGAGCGGCCCGCGGCGGGTGGACGCGCGGCCCCGGCGCGTCGTAGGTTCGCCGCGATTCCGGCCGCGCATTCCGCGGCCCGGCCGCCACCTTCCGACCGCCCGGGAGATCCGATGAAGACCGGCAGCCTGCGGGACTTCCCCCGCACGTTCTGGATCGCGAACGTGATGGAGCTGTTCGAGCGCGCCGCCTACTACGGGCTCATGTCCGTGCTGGCGATCTACCTGACGAACCCGCGCTCGGCGGGCGGTCTGGGCTTCAGCGAGTCGGCGGTCGGCTTCCTGCAGAGCATCGTCTACGCCGCCACCTACGTCATCCCCATTCTCGGCGGCGCGCTGGCCGATCGTTACGGCTACCGCCGCATGCTGCTGTTCGCCTTCTCGCTGCTGGCGGTCGGCTACTTCGCCGCCGGCCACGTGACGAGCTACGCCCTGGTCTTCCTCGGCCTGCTGGTGATGGCCACCGGCGCCGGCCTGTTCAAGCCGATCATCTCCGGTACCATCGCCCGGACCACCGACGAGCGCACGTCCTCGCTGGGCTTCGGCATCTACTACTGGATGATCAACGTCGGCGCCTTCGCGGCGCCGCTGGTGGTGAGCTGGCTCAAGGGCTTCTCCTGGCCGATGGTCTTCACCGCCTCGGCCGCCTACGTCGCCGCCATGCTGCTGCCGACGGTGTTCGTCTTCCGCGATCCGCCGCTGCCGGAGAACCGCAAGACCCTCAAGGACGTCGTGGCCGGCGCGGCCGAGGTGCTGGGCGACGCGCGCTTCATGCTGATGATCGTCATCTACTCGGGCTTCTGGGTCCTCTACTTCCAGCAGTTCGGCTCGGTGCTGTGGTACCTGCGCGACTTCGTGGACCGCGCCCCGGTCTCGAACGCGGTCACCGGCCTGCTCCACGCCGCCGGCCTGCGGGTGAACTTCGTCTTCGACGCCGAGCACATCACCGTCATCGACGCCGGGATGATCATCCTCTTCCAGGTGGTGGTGAGCCGCATCGTGCGCGACCTGCCCGCGCTGCCCACCATGGTGGTCGGCATGCTGATCGGCGGCGCCGGCATGCTCTGCTTCGCCTTCTCGCAGGGCGCGTGGATGATCGTGATCGGCATCGCCATCTTCGCCATCGGCGAGATGACCGCGCACCCGAAGTACTACAGCTTCATCGGGCTGGTGGCACCGGCGGACCGCAAGGCGGTCTACATGGGCTACTCGTTCCTCTACGGCGTCATCGGGGCGCTGATCGGCTCCTCGCTGGGCGGTGCGCTGTACGAGCGCATCCTCAAGCCGGTGATCGGCACACCGGCCGCGGCGGCGCAGGCCCGGTGGTTCTGGTTCGTCTTCATCGGCATCGCCGTGCTGGGCGCGGCGGGGCTCGTGTTCGTCCACCGCGCCTTCGGGCGGGACACGCCGGCGACGCGCCGCGGCGCGCGCCGCACCATGTTCGGCGTCTACGCCGGCTTCCTGCTGCTGGGCGGCCTGTTCCTGTGGCTGGCCTTCCAGGAATCGCCGCCGCAGTATCGGATGGCGGTGCAGGCCGTCATCTTCCTGCTGCTGGGCGGCGGGGGACTGGTCATGAACGCGCGCCGGCAGCCGGCGTAGGCGGAAGGGGAGGTCGGGGATGGATCGTCACGACACCATGCAGCGGCTCTTCGGCGCGCGACGCGCGCTGATCGGCATGATCCACGTCGGCGCCCTGCCGGGCACGCCCGCGGCCGGCGCGCCGCTCGAGCGGGTGATCGAGACCGCGGTGAGCGAGGCGCGGGCCTACCGCGACTGCGGCTACACCGCGCTGATGATCGAGAACATGCACGACCGGCCCTACCTCAAGGGCGCGGTCGGCCCCGAGGTGGTGGCGGCGATGACCGCGGTCGGGCGGGCGGTGCGGCGCGAGGTGGCGCTGCCGCTCGGCGTGCAGGTGCTGGCCGGCGCGAACCGCGAGGCGGTGGCGGTGGCGCTGGCCTGCGACGCGACCTTCGCGCGGGTCGAGGGCTTCGTCTTCGCCCACGTCGCCGACGAGGGCCTGATCGAGGCCTCGGCCGGCGAGCTGTTGCGCTACCGGCGCGCCATCGGCGCCGAGCAGGTGCGCCTGTTCGCCGACGTCAAGAAGAAGCACTCGGCGCACGCCATCACCGCCGACGTGGACCTGGTCGAGACCGCGCGCGCGGCGGAGTTCTTCCTTGCCGACGGCGTGGTGGTGACCGGCACGGCCACCGGGCGCGCCACCGACGCCGCCGAGGTCGCCGCGGTGGCCGGCGGCACCGGCCTGCCCACCCTGGTCGGCTCGGGCGTGAGCCCCGACAACCTCGCCGCCTACCCGCTGGCCGACGGCTTCATCGTCGGCTCGTGGGTCAAGCAGGGCGGCGTGTGGTCCCAGCCGCTCGACGGCGAGCGCGCCCAGGCCGTGGCCGCCGCGTTCCGCGCCCTCGCGTGAGCGCCGACCTCGTCTGCCTCGGCAACCTCGTCGTGGACGACGTGGTGTTCGAGGACGGCACCACGCGCATGGGCGAGCCGGGTGGGGCCATGCTCTACGCCGCGCTGGGCGCGTCGCTGTGGGACCTGCCGGTGGCGGTGGTGGCGCCGCTGGGTGACGACTACCCGGCCCGCGCGCTGCACGCGCTCGAGGCGCGCGGCGTGAACCTGGCCGGCCTGCGTCCGCTCGGTCGCCCGGGCCTGCGCACCTGGCTGCTCTACGAGCCGGCCGGGCGCCGCATCGTGCACCGGCTGGGCGCGGCCAACCACGTCGAGGCCTCGCCCGCGCCCGGCGACGTGGCCGGGCGCTTCGCCGGCGCGCGGGCCTTCCACCTCTCGCCCACGCCGCTCGAGTGCCAGCGGCGCCTGGTCGAGGCGCTGGCCGATCGCGAGGACGCGCTGATCTCGCTCGATCCGCACGATGTCGTGCGCGAGGAGAGCCTCGACGCCTGGCGCGAGGTGCTGGCGCGGGTGGACGTGTTCTTCGTCAGCGAGGAGGAGCTGAAGCTGCCGACGCTGCGCCACGATCTGGCCGGCACGCTGGCGCAACTGGCCGGCGGACGCCTGCGCCACGTGCTGCTCAAGCGCGGCGCGGCCGGCGGCGTGCTGTACGACACGCACACGCGCGAGCTGACCGGCTGGTCGCCGCGGATGACGCGGGTGACGGATCCGACCGGGGCGGGCGACGCCTTCACGGGCGGCTTCCTGGCGGCGCGGCTGGCGGGGGAGAGCGTGGCCGGCGCGCTCGAGCGCGGTGTGGTGTCGGCGTCGTTCGCGCTCGAGACCTGGGGCGCGGCGGGACTGATCGCCGCCACGGCGACGGAGGCGCAGCGGCGCCGCGCCGCGTGGTTCGGCACGGAGAGGACGGACGGATGAGCGAGCTCGTGAAGCTGTCGCAGGGAATCGCCGAGGCGCTGCGCCGGCACCGGCCGGTGGTCGCGCTGGAGACCACGCTGGTGACGCACGGCCTGCCGCACCCGCAGGGGCTGGAGACCGCGCTCGCGCTGGAGGAGGTGGTGCGCGGGCACGGCGCGGTGCCCGCGACCATCGGCATCCTCGACGGTGCGGTGCGGGTGGGGATCGGGCGCGACGAGCTGGAGCGCCTCGCCACCGCGCCCGGCGTGGTCAAGGTGAACCCGGGCAACCTCGCGGCGACGGTCGCCGCCGGCCTGCCCGGCTCGACCACGGTGGCGGCGACGATGTTCGCCGCCGCGGCCGCCGGCATCGGCGTCTTCGCCACCGGCGGCATCGGTGGGGTGCACCGCGACGCCGCCGAGAGCGGCGACGTCTCCGCCGATCTCACCGCGCTGTCGCGCCACGCCGTGGCGGTGGTGTGCGCCGGGGCCAAGGCGATCCTCGACCTGCCGCGCACCGTCGAGCTGCTGGAGACCCTGGGTGTGCCGGTGCTCGGTCTCGGCACCGACGAGTTCCCCGCCTTCTACCGGCGTTCGAGCGGGCTGCGCGTGGACCGGCGCTGCGAGACGGTGGACGAGCTGGCGGCGGTGATCGCCGCGCACGCATCGCTCGGCCTCGGCACCGGCGTGCTCGTGGGCAACCCGATCCCCGAGGCCGACGAGCTGCCGACGGCGAGCTACGAGCCGGCACTGGCCGGCGCGCTGGCCGCGGCGGCGGAGCGCGGCGTGCGCGGGCGCGCGGTCACGCCGTTCCTGCTCGAGCAGATGCGCGAGCGCACCGGCGGGGCCAGCGTGACGGCGAACCTGGCGCTGCTGCGCCACAACGCGGCGGTGGCGGCCGAGCTGGCGCGGGCCCTGGCGCGGCGGATCTGAGCGGGAACGGGCGGGGGCGGCGCGGGTGCGGCTACGGCCCCGGTCGCACCCAGCGTGCGCGGGTCCCCGTGCATCGCTCGTAGAGGGAGACCGCGACCGGATCGTCGGGCAGCACGAGCAGCGTGCCCTCCACCAGCGGTTGTGCCGCGTCGCAACGGCCGAGGTCCACCAGGTTGAGGGCCAGGCGGTCTGCGAAGGTCAACAGGTGGTCCTGGTAGACGCCGGCCAGGCTCTGCACCCACGGTGACGCCGTACCGTTGGGTTGCAGCGCATCCGCCTCCCAGGGTGCGTCCCCGAGCCCGGTCACGGCGCGCCGGTATTCGTCGGGGATCCTCTCCGTCCACCAGGTCGGCTCCAGCGGGCCCGGGACGGCGAGAGCGGTGCGGGCCCCGGGACCGATCCGGTACACGATCAGCGTGGGGCCGGCGGCGGGACTCGGCGGTACGACCCGCGCCACCACCGTCGCCGTCCTGTCGAGCAGGTGGTAGACGTGGCAGATGTCGGCGTAGCGGGCGGGTTCCCGCTCGAAGCGGCCACGCACCGCGCTGCTGGTCACGACGAAATCGGCGAGGGCGAAGAGGCGGGGATCGTAGGTGACGCAGTTGGCGTCGAGCGCCGAGGGGAAGACGTCCACCTCGTGCCTGCGGCCATCGGCCGCGATGACCCCGCCGGCGACGCGACCACCCACCTTGAGGGGCAGCTCGACGGCATGGAACCAGCGCCGCGCGAGATAGCGCCGCCGCAACTCCGGGCTCGCCGCCGCGAAACGCGGATCGTCGAGCGTCGTGAGCCTCTCGTCCAGGGTGGGGAGACGGGGACCCCACGGTTCCAGCAGCACGATGTCCCGCGTCCCGATGTGTTCCTCCAGCCAGCGGTGTGCCCGCACCTGCGGCACGTCGGTCTTCGCGATCGTCTCGCCGAGGCCGTGGAACGCGACCGGCGCCACGAGTGCTGCGAGCAGCAGGGCGGCGAGCGGTCGGGACCACCAGCGTGGCGCCCAACACGCGAGTTCGAGCGCGGTCACGGCCGCCAGCACCGCGGCGGTGGGAATCACCGGGACGAGGTAGTGGCCAAGGGCGTAGCGGGACGTGGCCACCGGCACGAGGAAGGCGAGGAGGAAGAGCCAGACGGCCACGATGTCCGCGCGGGCACCGCGCCGGACCGCGGGCAGCGCGATGGCCGGGACCAGCAGCGCGACGCCCAGGGGACCGAGATCGAGCCATAGTCGCTCGAGCACGAACGGCAGGGCCGCGGCCGCGGCCTGCCCGAGGTGTCCCCCGGCCACGTGGAGGCCGTGTTGGGCCAGGTCCCAGCGGAGCTGGGCGGGATCGAGGAGCGCGTAGGGAGTGGTGAGCAGGAACACGGCCGCCGCGCCGAGCACGGACGGCAGCGCGAGCAGCGTGCCGCGGGCGCCGCGGCGATGCACGAGCAGCCAGACGAGCGGGACCAGTGCCACCGCCCCCGGGTACTTGGCGCCCGCCGCCAGCCCGATCAGGACGACGGCGGCCGCCAGCCGCACGCCTCCGCCCCGCTCGTGCCAGGCGAGCATGCGCTCGAGCGCCGCGAGGGCCAGCGCGGTCATCACCGTGTCGGTGTAGATCAGACGCGACGTGGCCAGCAGCGTCGGGCTGAAGGTCGCCAGCAGTGCCGCGGGCACGCCCGCGCCGGGCCGCAGCCGCTCGGCGATCACACCGGCGAGGAACACGGTCGCCGCACCACAGAGCACGTGCAGGCCGCGGGCCGGCAGGACCAGCGAGGTGGGATCGAGGGCGGCGAGCACCCACGCGTCGGCGGGCGAGCACGCCGCGCCGCCGAGGCCGGCGAACCAGCCGCCGAGCTTCAGCAGCAGCAGGTGCAGGTAGATCGTGAGCGAGGGGTGGACGAGGGAATGCGGATTCCAGGCGTCCGCTCCCCCGGCGCGGGTCCACATCTCGAGGGCGGTGCGAAAGGGCGCTGCCTCCTCGAGGAAGTCCGGCAGGTCGGCGGCGATGTTCCAGCCCCGCAGCAGCGCCGCGCCGAGCGCGACGAGGAACAGCGCACCGCGGACGCCGGGGCGCACGGGGGCAACGGGAGCGGCTTCGGCGCGGGGCTCGTTCGCCATGCAGGGCTCTCCGTGGCGGAGGCGGCAGCATACCCCATCCACACGGCCGCGGGCGCGGCTTCCCCCGGACGTGGTTCCCTGAGAGGATGGGGGCGCCCGGGACGCAGCCGCGCGATTCGCCCGGGCGAAGCCCGCGGAGGAGACGGATGGGGACGACGATGCGCGTCGGGGGAGTGCGCCCATGATCGCCGATCTGCCGCCCATGCTGGCGGCGACGCTGCGCTACGGTGGCGCGGCGCTGGCGGCCAGCCTGATCGAACTGGCGCTGCTGCTCGGTCCGGCGCTGGTGCTGGCGGTGGCGCTGCACGCGCTGGGTGATCTGGTCACCCGCCACACCACCCGCCACCTCGGCGGGGCGGCCTACGCGATCTTCGGCTGGCCCGGCACGATCGTCCACGAGTTGGGCCACGCGGTCTTCTGCCTGCTGTTCGGCCACCGCATCACCGGGATGCGGCTGTTCGACTTCGCCCCGCGGGACGGCACGCGCGGCCACGTCGCCCACACCTTCGATCCGACGAACCCCTGGCAGCAGGTCGGCAACTTCTTCATCGGGGTTGGCCCCATCCTCTTCGGCACGCTGGTGATCGTCGCCGCCGCGCGCTGGCTGCTCGGTCCGGCGGCATTCGCCCCGCTGGCCGCGCCGCTGCCGGTGGGCGGTGCGGTGCACACGGTGGCCGAGGGCCTCGGCCTGGCCGGTCGCGTGGCGGGCGGGGCGCTGACCTCGCTGGGCACGCTGCTCGATCCGCACCGCTGGTCGGACTGGCGCATCTGGCTCTTCCTCTATCTCGCCTTCGCGGTGGGTGGCTCGATCTCGCTCAGCGGCGCCGACCTCAAGGGCGCGCTGGCCGGCTTCGTTGCCCTCCTCGGCGTCGTGCTGCTCGCCAACCTGGCGACGCTGTGGATCGGCGACGTGCCCGGCATGGCCACCACGTTGCTGGTGCGGTGGCTGGCCGTGGGCTGGGCGGCCATGCTCTTCGCCCTGCTGGTGAACGGGCTGGCGGCGCTGCTGGTGCTGCCGATCGCGAGCCTGGTCGGCCGGCTGCGGGACGGCGTGACGCACTGACGCCCGGCGGTCCGCCCGGGCCCGGCCCCCGGTCCCGCGGTCGGCCCCGGGATTCCCGCGCCGGTCGGCGACCCACTCTTCGCTCGACCCCGAATCCAACCCTTGGCGCGTAGGCCGGGTCCAAGCCGGTGCGAACCCCGACGACCCCGTTCCGAGGACGACGTCATGCGCGCCCTGCTACCGTTCCTGCTCGCCGGCCTGTGCCTGGCCGCTCCCGCCACCGCAATGGTGCACCCGAACTGCGGCGACTCGCTGCCGCCGGTTCACGCCTTCCGACTCGATGGTCCCGTGCGCGTGGACGGCGTGCTCGACGAGGCGGTCTGGCAGCGTCCGCCCTCGGCGCGCGAGTTCATGCAGGGCGATCCGGTGGAGGGGGCGGTGCCGAGCGAGAGCACCTGGGTGTGGGTGGCCTGGGACGAGCGGGCGCTCTATTTCGCTGCGCGCTGCTGGGACTCGCATCCCGACTCGATCATCACCAACCTGGTGCGCCGCGACGTCCTCGCGCCGGGCGACCGCCTGCTGCTGCTGCTCGATCCCAGCCACGACCATCGCAACGGCTATTTCTTCTCGCTGAGCGCGGCCGGGGTGCTGCGCGACGGCCTGCTCAGCAACGACACGTGGAACGACGACTCGTGGGACGGCGTCTGGGAGGGCCGCGCGCGGTGCGAGTCGGGGCCGAGTGGCGGCTGGACGGTCGAGATGCGCATTCCCCTCTCGCAGCTCCGTTACCCGACGGGACCCGGGCGCACCTGGGGCATCAACGTGCGCCGGCGCATCGAGCGGCGGGCCGAGGAGGACTACCTCGTCTTCCAGCCGAAGAGCGCCACCGGCTACGTCTCCCGCTTCGCGCACCTGACCGGGATCGAGATCCCGCATCCGGCGCGCAGCCTGGAGCTGACGCCGTACCTGGTCGGAAAGACCGAGTTCCTCGCCCACGAACCCGGCGACCCGTTCCTCGACGGCGCCCGCCAGCGGCCGGGCGCGGGCCTGGACGCGCGCGCCAGCGTCGGCAGCAACCTGACGCTCAACGTCGCGGTGAACCCGGACTTCGGCCAGGTCGAGGTGGACCCGGCGGTGGTGAACCTCTCCGACGTCGAGTCCTACTTCGGCGAGAAACGCCCGTTCTTCACCGAGAACCTCGGGATGTTCGACAACTTCGGCGCCCAGGGGGCGAACAGCTACTGGACCTTCAACTGGTCGAACCCCCCGTTGTTCTACACCCGGCGCATCGGCCGCAGCCCGCAGGGCGGCCCGCCGGACGCGGCGGACTTCAGCGACCTCCCCGTGGCCACCCACATCCTCGGCGCCGCCAAGCTCACCGGGACGCTCACCCCGGGGCTGGACGTCGGCCTGGTGCAGGCGGTGACCCGTCGCGAGGACGCCGAGTACTCGGCGAGCGGCGTGCGGGCGAAGACGATGGTCGAGCCGCAGACCTACTACGGCGTGGCGCGGGTCTTCCGCCAGTTCCGCGGCGGCTTCAATGGCCTGGGCAACATGACCACGCTGACGCAGCGGCAGCTCGACGGCGGCGTGCTCGAGGACGATCTCAACCGGCAGGCCCTGGTGAGCGGCGTGGACGGCTGGCACTGCGTGGATCGGAGCAAGCTCTGGGTGCTGACCGGCTGGGCGGCGGCCTCGCGCGTCACCGGCACGCGGGAGCGGATGATCGCGCTGCAGCGCTCGTCGCGGCACTACTACCAACGACCGGACGTGGACTACCTCGGCGTGGACAGCAGCGCGACCTCCCTCACCGGGCACGCGGCGCGGGTGTGGCTGGTCAAGACCCGCGGCAACGTGGTGTCGAACTCGGCGATCGGTTACGTCACCCCGGGCTTCGACGTCAACGACCTCGGCTTCCTGTCGCGCACCGACGAGATCAACGCCCACGTCGGCGGCGGCTACAAGTGGACGACGCCGAACCGCTGGCGGCGCTACGTGTCGCTGGTCGGCGCGCTCTTCCAGACGCGCGACTTCAGCGGGGCGATCATCTGGGAGGGGGTCTGGGCGAACCACGAGGCCACCTACGCCAACAACTGGACGAGCTCGGTGAGCGCGGCGTGGAACCCGTCCTGCATGCTCGACACCCGCGCCCGTGGCGGCCCGCGCCTGCGCTACCCGGGCAACCGCGAGATCCAGCTCGACGTCTGCACCGATAGCAAGAAGCGGATCTGCTACGAGTTGAACGCCAACGCCAACGGTTCGCCGGGCGTCGGCACCTACGGCGTCGCGGCAAATCCCGCCGTGGAGTGGAAGCCGCTCTCGAACCTCTCGGTGGCGGTCGGGCCGGGCTACGACCACACCGTCGAGGATGCCCAGTACGTCACCCAGGTGGACGCCCCCGGCGAGGTCCCCGCGGGCTTCGGCGATCGTCGCTACGTCTTCGCCCGGCTCGACCAGACCACGATCTCGGCCAACATCCGGATCAACGTCTCGTTCACGCCGAACCTGTCGCTGCAGACCTACCTGCAGCCGCTGTTCTGCGCTGGCCACTACACCGAATTCAAGGAACTGGCCCGGGCCGGCGCGTACGAATTCGCCCACTACGGGGCGGCCTACGATCCGGTCACCGGCATGGTCACCCCGCCCGGCGGGGGCACGCCGTTCGCGCTGGACGATCCCTCCTTCAACTACCGCTCGCTGCGCGGCAATGCGGTGCTCCGCTGGGAGTATCGCCCCGGCTCCGCGCTCTACGTGGTGTGGACCCAGACGCGGTCCGACGACGAGGCCCACGGCGACCTGGAATTCGGGCACTCGGTGCGCCGGCTGTTCGACGCGCACGCGGACGACATCTTCCTGGTGAAGGCCACCTATGGCTTCGATCTCTAGCCTCCGGGAGCGGTCCCGGCGCGACGCGGCCGCATTGCGCCGGTGACGGGAGTTCCCACGTTCGTCGAGCCGAAGCCCGCCCTCGGCGCGGGGTCCACGCGGTCGGTCGAGTTCCTGACAAGGACCCGGGGACCGTCGGTCAGACTGTTCGTGGTCCGGCGGCGCTCCGAGCGCCTCCTCGATGATCCCGGAGGGCTACCGAACATGTCGCATCCCCGCCTGCTGTTGCTGCTGATGATCGTTCTCCTCGCCGGGAAGGCCGAGGCCCGCCCCGGGCGCCCGATGAACGGCGATTCCCTGCCGCCGGTGCGCGCGGTGCGCCTGCACGAGCCGGTGACCCTGGACGGTGCGCTCACCGAGTCGGTGTGGCGCGACACCGAGCCGATCCGCTGGTTCGTCCAGAGCTACCCGAACGAGAACACGGCGCCGAGCGAGAGCACGTGGGCCTGGGTGGCCTACGACGACGACGCCCTCTACATCGCGGCGCGGATGTGGGACGCGCACCCGGATTCGATCATCGCCAGCCTGGTGCGACGCGACCTCTGGGTCACCTCCGACCGCGTGGTCGTGTACCTCGATTCCTACCACGACCACCGCAACGGCAGCTTCTTCTCGATCAGCGCCGCCGGCGTGCTCTGGGACGGCGTTCTCTACAGCGACGTGGGGTCGGACGACTCGTGGGACGGGGTCTGGGACGGGCGCGTGCGCCGCGGCGGGGACCCGGCCGACCGTGCCGCCGGAGCCGACCCGGTGGGCTGGACGTGCGAGATGAGGATCCCGTTCTCGCAGCTGCGCTTCCGCCCCGGCGCCGACCAGATCTGGGGGTTCAACCTCCGCCGGCGTCTCGAGCGCAGCAGCGAGTTGGACGAACTCGCCTACCGGCCACGCAACGGCAGTGGCTTCGTCTCCCGCTTCCCGCACCTGGTCGGGCTCGAGTTCGACGGCCGCAGCCGCCGCATCGAGGTGTCGCCCTACACCACGGGCAAGGCCGAGTACCTGGCGCACCTTCCCGGCGATCCCTTCCACGACGGCTCCCGCTACACCCCCGGCGTGGGCGGCGACCTGCGCATGAGCGTGGGGAACAACCTGACCCTGAACGCCGCGGTGAACCCGGACTTCGGCCAGGTCGAGGTGGACCCGGCGGTGGTCAACCTCTCCGACGTCGAGACGTCCTACCAGGAGAAGCGCCCGTTCTTCACCGACAACTCGCGCGTCTTCGAGTTCGGCACCGAGGGGGCCAATCGCTACTGGGGCTTCGGCTGGCCGGGGATCAACTTCCTCTACACGCGGCGCATCGGGCGCACGCCCCAGGGCGCCGTGCCCTATGGCGCCGACTACGCCGACGTGCCGATGGCCACGCGCATCCTCGGCGCGGCCAAACTCGCCGGGAAGCTGGCGCCGAGCCTGCACTTCGGCACGATGCACGCGCTCACCGGACGCGAGGAGGCCGACTACGAGTTCGGCGGCCTGCGCGACCGGACCGTGGTCGAGCCACTGACCTACTACGGCGTGGTCACGGGGCTCAAGGAGTTCCACGGCGGCTACAACGGTCTCGGGGCGATGACCACGCTGGTGCAGCGGCGGCTCGACGACACCGGGATGGACGGCCTGCTCAACCACCAGGGGCTGGTGACCGCCCTCGACGGCTGGCACTTCCTCGACGCGAAGAAGATGTGGGTGCTGTCGGGCTGGACCGCGATGACGCGCGTGGCCGGGACGCCGGAGCGGATGGTCGCGCTGCAGCGCAACCCCCGGCACTACCTGCAGCGCCCCGACGTCTCGTACCTCGGCGTGGACAGCAGCGCGACCGCGCTGACCGGCTTCGGCGGCCGCGTGTCGTTGAACAAGCAGGACGGGAACCTCATCTCCAACAGCTCGATCGGCGTGCTCTCGCCCGACTTCGAGGTGAACGACATGGGCTACCAGTCCCGCGCCGACATGCTGCTCGGGCACACCGGGCTGCAGTACCGCTTCGAGCACCCGAATCGGATCTGGCACGACGCGCTGACCGCGGTGGTCACCTTCCACGGCTTCGACTTCGGCGGCGACTACACCGATGCCGGCTACTGGCAGGGCAACACGGTCACCTTCGCCAACGACTGGACCATTGACACGGAGCTGATGTACGTGCCGCCGACCACGAACGTGCGTCGCTCGCGCGGCGGCCCCCGCATGCTCGAGCACGAGGGTGGCTACGGATCGGTGACCTTCAGCACGGCGAACCGCCGGCGGCTGGTCTTCAGCTTCTACGGCAATCGCAACTGGGCGCCCGCGGCGGGACACGGCACCGACATCTACGAGATCAAGCCGGCGCTGGAGTGGAAGCCGGCTTCGAACCTCTCGCTCCAGGTGGGCCCGGACGTCCAGCGCGTCATCGAGGACGCCCAATACGTGCGCCGGGTGGACGCCCCCGGCGAGGTGCCGGCCGACTTCGGCGGCAGCCGCTACGTCTTCGCCCGCATGGACCAGACGACCGTGGCGGCGGAGATCCGGCTCAACATCTCGTTCACTCCGCGGCTGTCGCTGCAGACCTACCTCCAGCCGCTGGTCTCGGCGGCGCGCTTCTCCGACTTCAAGGAACTGGCCCGCGCCGGCTCCTACGACTTCGTGCATTACGGGGCGCTCTACGACCCGGCCGCGGCGACGGTGTCGCCGGCGGGCGGCACGCCGTTCGCGCTCTACGACCCGTCGTTCAACGCCCGCTCGCTGCGCGGCAACGCGGTCCTGCGCTGGGAGTACCGGCCGGGCTCGGTGCTGTTCTTCGTCTGGACCCAGTCGCGCAATGACGCCGAGGCCATCGGCGACCTGCAGCTCGGGCACTCGGCCCGCCGGCTGTTCGACGCCGAGGCCGACGACGTCTTCCTCGTCAAGGCCACCTATCACCTGGACCTCTAGCTCGGTCCGGATCGCGAAGGAGCTCGACCATGCGTCAGGCGGTGTCGTCCCTCTGCTTCCTGCTGGCGGCGGTCGTGGTCCTGGCCGGTGCCGGTGCGGCGCCGGCGCGGGCCGTGCCCACGCATGCCGACTCGGTGCCGCCGCTCCACGTCCGGCGGCTCAGCCACCCGGTGGTGGTGGACGGCTCGCTCGACGACGCGGCCTGGCAGGTGGAGCCGACGCTGCGGCGCTTCACGCAGGCGAACGCCTTCGAGGGGCAGGCCCCGCGCGAGAGCACCTGGGTCTGGCTCGGCTACGACGACGACGCGCTGTACGTCGCCGCCCGCTGCTGGGACACGCATCCCGATTCCATGGTCGTGCGCCTGGTGCGCCGGGACACCGACACGGCGGTGGACTACTTCGAGATCCTGCTCGATCCCTACCACGACCACCGCAGCGGCTACTACTTCGCCATCAGCGCGGCGGGCGTGCTCTATGACGCGATCGGCTTCAACGACGGCTGGTGGGACGACGGCTGGGACGGCGTCTGGTCGGGGCGGGCCCGGCGCCAGATGCATCCCGCCGACGGCGCGGGCATGGCGGGGGGCGCGGGGACCGGCTGGACCTGCGAGGAACGCATCCCGTTCTCGCAGCTCCGCTACCGCCCGGGTCCCGACCAGGTGTGGGGCGTGGACCCCCACCGCTTCATCGCGCGCCACAACGAGGACGACTTCTATGTCTACACGCCGCGCAACGAGAGCGGCACCGAGTCGCGCTGGGCGCACCTCGTGGGGCTGGAGAACCTGCGCAGCGCCCGGGCGATCGAGGTGGTGCCCTACGTCACCGGCAAGGGCGAGTTCCTGGTGCACCGGCCGGGCGACCCCTTCGACGACGGCTCGCGCTCCACGCCCGGCGCCGGCGTGGATCTGCGCATGCCGGTCGGCAACGCGCTGACGCTCAATGCCACCGCGAACCCGGACTTCGGGCAGGTCGAGGTGG
>CAYNPF010000013.1:0-18724 GCA_964398895.1 uncultured bacterium | reverse complement strand
GGGGCCGGGGGGAGGACCGGGACCCTGGAGTTCGACCTCCTGCCGGCCGTGGGGGCGACGGGGCTCTGGGCATTCGCTTCGGCGCAGGTCCTCGTGTCCTACGACGACGCGATTGCCGTGAAGATCACGATCACCCGGCCGGGCCACTACTCCTTCGATCTCGCGGCTCCTGCGACTGCCGACTTCGTCGAGTTCTCCGTCAGCGGCAGTGTGTTTCGCCTCGACGACCTCTCAGTTTGCCTGAGCCGCACGGTCCCTGCGGGGGTAACGACCTGGGGACGCGTCAAGACGCTCTATCGGTAGTATGGAGTGACCCTGTCAAGGGGTCGGCGGCGGCCACCGCCTTCGGGGGTGGTCGCCGTGTCTACGGGGGGCGCGGGAGGGGCGTCCCCGATCGTTACCGGAGGGGCCGTGGGGTTCGCTGGCCCCCGTGGGGGCGTGCTTCCCGCGCTCGTATGCGTCTCCCACGCACTCGGCGCCGGGACGCAGTCCGGGGGCTCGCGTCCGCGGCCTGGGCGCGGTATGAATCCCCGCGTCGCTCCACCCGGCGGCGCGCCCGCGCCCCGGGGCGCCTCCACTCGAACGCCGAGAGGTCCGCATGCGTCCACGTCCCTGCCGGCCGCTGCGCCGCCCGGGCATCGCCCTCGGGCTCGCCCTGGCCCTGCTCGTCACGGCGCTGCCCGCCGCCCGCGCGGCGTCGGCGAAGCTGCGCGTGCCCATCACGACCTTCACGCTGGCGAACGGGCTGCAGGTGATCCTGCACGAGGACCACTCGCTGCCCATCGTCGCCGTGGACACCTGGTACCACGTCGGCTCGGGCGACGAACGCCCCGGGCACACCGGATTCGCCCACCTGTTCGAGCACATGATGTTCATGGGTTCCGAGCACGTGGCCACCGGCGAGTTCGACCGGCTGATCGAGGCCGCCGGCGGCGACAACAACGGTTCGACCAACGTGGACCGCACCAACTACTACGAGGACGGCCCGGCCAACGCCCTGCCGCTCCTGCTCTACCTCGACTCCGACCGCATGGGCTTCCTCGTCTCCCAGATGACGCCGGAGAAGGTGGACCTGCAGCGCGGCGTGGTGCAGAACGAGCGCCGGCAGAGCTACGAGAACCGGCCCTACGGGCTGGCCAACGAGAACATCCTGCGCCGGCTCTACCCGGCGGGGCACCCGTACTCGTGGCCGGTGATCGGTTCGATGGCCGACCTCTCGGCGGCCTCGCTCGACGACGTCAAGGCGTTCTTCCACGGCTACTACACGCCCAACAACGCGGTGCTGGTGATGGCCGGCGACTTCACGGCGGCGGAAGCCCGGGCCCTGGTGGAGCACTGGTTCGGCGACCTCCCGCGCGGGCCCGAGGTGACGCGGCCGGCGCCGGCGCCGTTCGCGCTGGCGGCCGATGTCCACGGCGTGCTGGAGGATCGCGTGCAGGTGCCGCGCCTCTACGACGCCTGGCACACGCAGAAGGCCTACGCCCCCGACGACGCCGCGCTCGAGGTCGCCGCCCGCGTGCTGGCCGGTGGCAAGGCCTCGCGGCTCTACCGGCGCCTGGTCTACCAGCTCGAGGTGGCCACGGACGTCTACGCCTATCAGAATGGCTGGCGGCTGGACGGCGACTTCCGCGTGGTGGCCACGGCGCGGCCCGGCCACGGCCTCGACGAGCTGCAGCAGGCCGTGGACGAGGAGATCGCCCGCCTGGCGGCCGAGGGGCCGACGGCGCGCGAGCTGGAGCGCGTGGTCAACGGTGTCGAGACCGAGGCGCTCGACGGCATGCAGTCGCTGGGGGGCGGCGGCGGCATCGCCGACCAGCTCAACCGCTACGCCTACTTCGTCGGCACGCCCGACTACTTCGAGTCGGACCTCGAGCGCTTCCGCCGGCTCACTCCGGCCGACGTGCAGCGCGTCACCCGGCGCTACCTGGCCGACTCGCACCGCGTCGTGCTCAGCGTGGTGCCGCAGGGCCGGACGGAACTGGCGGTGAGCGAAGGGAGGCAGCCATGAACGCGAAGTGGGTGCTCCGCTCCATCCCGGCGCTGGTCACCGCACTGCTCGTGCTGGGCGCCGTCGCCGCCGTGGCAGCCCCGGCCGCGCCCGACCGCAGCCGGCCGCCGGCTCTGGCGCCGCTGCCGAAGCTGCATCTGCCGGCGGTGCAGGTGCAGACCCTGCCCAACGGCCTGCAGCTCGCCGTGGTCGAGATGCACGAGGTCCCGGTGGTGGACGTCGGCCTGCTGGTGCGCGCCGGCGCGGCCTGCGATCCGCCCGACCTGCCCGGCCTGGCCACCTTCACCGCGAACATGCTCGACGAGGGCGCCGGCGGCCGCGGCGCGCTCGAGCTCGCCGAGCAGGTGGACGACCTCGGCGCCTCGCTCTCGACCGGCGCGGGGCTGGAGACCGCGAGCCTCTGGCTGCACGCGACGAAGGCGAGGCTGCCGCAGGCCCTCGACCTTCTGGCCGACGTGGCGCTGCGGCCGGCCTTCGCCGATTCCGAGGTGGCGCGGCAGCGCGAGCTGCGGCGCAACGCGCTGATCCAGCTCCGCGACCAGCCCACGCAGATCGCGCCGGTGGCGCTCAACGCCATCGTCTACGGCGCGCATCCCTACGGCCATCCGGTCGCGGGCAACGACGCCTCCCTCGCGGCGCTCGATCGTGAGCGGGTGGAGGGCTTCTACCGGACGTGGTACCGGCCGGGGACCGCGCAGATCCTCGTGGTGGGCGACATCACCCCGGTCGAGGCGCGCAGGCTGATCGAGGCGCGCTTCGGCGCGTGGGCGAAGGGCGAGGTGCCCGCCGCTCCGGTCGCCGATCCGCCGGCGCCGGCGCCGCGCACGTTCCACCTGGTGGACAGGCCGGGGGCGGCGCAGTCGGTGATCGAGATCGGCCACGTCGGCGTGCCGCGCTCGACGCCCGACTACTACGCGCTGCGCGTCCTCAACACGCTCCTCGGCGGCTCGTTCACCTCGCGCCTCAACCACAACCTGCGCGAGACGCACGGCTACACCTACGGGGCCAGTTCGTCGTTCTCCATGCTGCGCCTGGCCGGTCCGTTCGTCGCCACCGCCTCGGTGCAGACCGCCCGGACCGACAGCGCCCTGGTCGAGTTCTTCAAGGAGCTGCGCCGGGTGCGCGCGGAGCCGGTGCCCGAGGCCGAGCTGGCCAAGGCGAAGGCCTACCTCGCGCTCGGCCTGCCGGGGGAGTTCGAGACCACGCGGGGGGCGGCCGGGAAGTTCGCCGAGCTGCTGAACAACGACCTGCCGCTCGACACCTTCGACTCGTTCATCGCGAAGGTGAACGCGGTGACCGCCGCCGACGTGCAGCGCGTGGCGCGGCTCTACATCCGGCCGGACGAGTTCGCGGTGGTGGTCGTGGGCGACCGGGCGCAGATCGAGGCACCGATCCGGGCGCTGGGGGAGGGCCCGGTCGAGGTGTGCGATCTCTGGGGCCGTCCCGCGAAGTAGGGGCGCGCGATCGGCCGGGGTGGGGCTTGCCCCGCTCCGGCATCGCGTCCAAGATGACCGCCATGCGCCGCTCGACTCGCCCGATCGTTGCCGTGCTGTGCGCCGCCCTGTTGTCGGGTGGCGCGGCGATCGCGACGGCGACCGCCGGCGCCGTCACGCGACCCCCGGTGCGGGACCCGGTCACCGGGCGCGAGTACCC
This sequence comes from uncultured bacterium, assembly GCA_964398895.1. Taxonomy (GTDB): domain Bacteria; phylum Eisenbacteria; class RBG-16-71-46; order RBG-16-71-46; family RBG-16-71-46; genus JANXPZ01. Next base: position 15,063 of record CAYNPF010000013.1, on the reverse strand, counting down.
GGAGCACTGGTGGACGCCGGTCCCGCCCGAGAGCGCGGCGAGCTGGGAGATCCTCCCGCAGGCGGCGAAGCCCGGCGAGGTGATCGTCTCCAAGCGCCACGAACTGGGACTGCTCTCGAACTTCGCGGCCACCCCCTTCCGCTTCCACGGGCGGCGCTACGCCAGCCTCGAGGGCCTCTGGCAGAGCATGCTCTACCCCGAGGGCCCGCGCGATCCGCGGGCGCGCGCCGCCGGGATCGTGTGGCCGTTCACCCGCGACTCGGTCGAGCGCATGACCGCCTTCGAGGCCAAGCGCGCGGGCGAGCTGGCCGAACGCAACATGAAGGCCATGGGCATCGCCTGGGTCTCGTTCCACGGTCGGCGCTTCCCGTACCGCGCGGCAACGCCGGGGGAGCACTACCGGCTGATTGTGGCGGCGATGCGCGAGAAGCTGCGCCAGAACCCCGACGTACGACGGGTCCTGGTGAGCACCGGCGACCTGGTGCTGAGGCCCGATCACCTCCAGGCGGTAGGCGATCCGCCGGAGTGGCACTACTGCGAGATCTGGATGAAGATGCGGGCGGAGTTGGAGCGGGCCGGACGGTAGCGTTACCGGGTCCGGCGGTGACGACCGGCCGGTCCTCGATCAGTGGCGGCGACGGCCGCGGACGGAAGCGTGAGGACTGGGATGTCTCGATTCCACGAGCACCTGGATCCGGCCTCGTGGCTGGTGTTGGCGGTCACATTGGCCCTGTTCGTCACGGCCCTCTTCGTCAAGGGGCTCGGCCACGACCTGCTGCTGGAGGCTGGTGTCTTCGTCGTTTCGGTGAAGCTGGTCCTGATGATGTACAAGTCCAGCGTGACGTCGCGGCACGTCGAGGGGGAGCTGGCGGACATCCGCGCCGCTCTGGCACGGCTCGAGGCCGCGGCGACGCCCCGGACCACCGAGTCCAGCGACCGTTGAACGGGGGGAGAACGCGATGACCAAGCGGACCTATCCGCAGTCGAAGGTCTACGGATTGCTCGAACCGGGTCCGGTGGTGCTGGTCACGACCGAGCAGAAGGGCCGGCCCAACGTGATGACCCTGTGCTGGCACACCATGGTGGACTTCGAGCCGCCGCTGGTGGGCTTCGTCATGAGCGACCGCAACTTCTCGTTCGCCGGGCTCAAGGCCACGCGCGAGTGCGTGATCAACATCCCCACCGTGGAGCTGGCGAAGGCCGCGGTGGGTTGCGGCAACGTCTCCGGCCGGCGCGTGGACAAGTTCGAGCGCTTCGGCCTCACGCCGTTGCCCGCGACGAAGGTGGCCGCCCCGCTGATCGGCGAGTGCTACGCCAACCTCGAGTGCCGGGTCGTGGACACGCGGTTGGTCGAGAAGTACGGCTTCTTCGTCCTCGAGGTGCTCAAGGCCTGGGTGGATCCGAAGGTGAAGGAGCCGCGCACCCTGCACCACCGCGGCGGCAACGACTTCATGGTGGCCGGGCGTACGCTGAAGGTGCCGACGCGGAAGGCGTGATAACGGATCGCAGGGCGACGTCGGGGGAATGACGACCGGGGTGGAGGGGGTGAAATGGACCTGGGGATCGCGGGGAAGACCGCGCTGGTGATGTCGAGCACCGGTGGGCTGGGATTCGGCTGCGCCGCGGCGCTGGCGGCCGAGGGCGTCCGCGTCGTCATCAACGGGCGCGACGTGGAGCGGGGGCGGCAGGCGGTGGCGAAGCTGGGCGGCGACGCGCTCTTCGTGCCCGCCGACGTGAGCCGGCCGGAGGAGCGCGCCCGCCTGTTCGCCGAGGCGCGCGAGCACCTCGGCACCATCTCGATCCTCGTGACCAACGTGGGCGGGCCGCGGGCGGGGACGTTCATGAGCCTGGACAGCGACGACTGGCAGGCGGCCTTCGAGCAGGTCATGCTCTCCGCGCTCGACATGGTCCGGCGCTGTCTGCCCGACATGCTCGAGGCGGGCTACGGGCGCGTCATCAACCTCAGTTCGACCTCCGCGAAGGAGACCACGCCCGGCTACCCGCTGGCGTCCGGGATCAAGTCGGGGCTGGTGGGAGCCCTGGGCGTGCTGGCGCGGGAGGTGGCACCCGGCGGCGTGACCGTGAACAGCATCCTGCCGGGACCGTTCGACACCGACGGGATCCGGCGGGCCGCGGCGAGGAACCCGGCGCTCGCCGGCCTGTCGCCGGAGGAGGTCCAGCGGCGGCGCGGGGAGCACAGCCCGATGAAGCGGGTGGGGAGCATCGAGGAGTTCGGCGCCCTGTGCGCGTTCCTGTGCTCGCGCCAGGCGGGCTACATCACGGGGCAGGCGGTCGTGATCGATGGGGGGCAGGTCGCGACGCTGCTGTGAGGTGGTCCGGTCGGGCGCGTTCCTCGTGGCCGCCCGCACCCGTCCCGCGGCTCGCGCCCGCGCTTCCCGTGCGGTAACGTAGCCTCGTACGGCTGCGCGATCCCGGGTGCCGGGGCGTGGCCGCGTCCCGAGCCGTCCCGCCGTCGTCCGCTCCGCGTACCGGAGGCCCGCCGTGTCCTCAGGCATCGCCAAGTTCTTCCGCTCGTTGCGCGAGTACCACGCGTCGTTCTGGACCGCGAACCTCTCCGAGCTGTTCGAACGCGTCGCGTTCTACGGGATGACCACGATCCTGGTGCTGTTCCTGACCAAGTCCCGCGGCTTCCCGGACTCGACGGCCATCCTGATCGGCAGCTACTTCGGGCTCTTCACCTACGGCCTGGCGGCGTTCTCGGGCTTCGTCGCCGACCTGCTCGGCTACCGCCGCGCGATGCTCTTCGCCTACGCCCTGCTGGCGGTCGGCTACTTCCTGGTCGCCACCGTGCACGGCACCGCGCCCATCCTGGGCGCGTTGTTCCTGGTCGCCTTCGGGGCCTCGCTGATCAAGCCCTCGATCACCGGCACCGTGCAGAAGGTCTGCACCGAGCCGCAGCGGGCGCTGGGCTTCTCCATCTACTACATGCTGGTGAACATCGGCGGCTTCATTGGCCCCAACCTGGGCGGGCAAGTCCGCGACCGGATGGGGGTGGAGCCGGTCTTCTACTGCAGCGCGATGGCGGCGGCCGTGGCCTTCCTGCTGGTGCTGCTCGTCTTCCGCGAGCCCGCGGCGGCCGGCGGCGGGGAGCGCAAGCACTTCGGCGCATTCCTGCGCGACTTCGGCCGGGTGCTGATCAACTGGCGACTCATGGCGCTGATCGTGCTCGTGGCCGGGTTCTGGAGCATGTTCTTCCAGTTCTACGGGCCGCTGCCGCTCTACCTTACCGACGACCTGGGGGTGTCGAGCGGGGCGCTCGGCTTCGTGGTCTCGCTCGACGCGCTGGCCATCGTCTGCCTGCAGGTCGTGGTCGGCTACCTGGTGCGGAACCTGGCGCCGGGGCGGGCGATCTTCGTCGCCGCGCTGGTGGCGGCGGCGGGCATCGCCATCATCGGCCTGGTGCCCTCGATCTGGGTCGTGGGGCTGGGCATCCTCGTCTTCTCGATCGGCGAGATGATCTACTCCGCCCACTTCTACCGCTACCTCGGCAGCATCGCGCCGACCGACCAGGTCGGGATGTACATGGGCTTCGCCTTCCTGCCCATCGCGCTCGGCTACTGGCTCTCGGGGCAGATCGGCGCGCCCGCCTACCCGTTCTTCAAGGACGTCCTGCACCGGCCGCAGCTCATGTGGTTCGCCTTCGCCGGCGTGGGCGTGGTGGCGGCCTTCGGCCTGCTGCTGATGACGCGGCTGCTGCGAAGCCCGGCACCGGCGGCGGGGGCGGAGGGGGCCTGAGGTGCGCGGACTCGATCGGATCTTCCGGCCCCGGCGCATCGCGCTGATCGGGGCCTCGACCAACCCCCGCAGCGTCTCGGGCACCCTGCTGCGCAACCTGGTGGGCTCGGGCTTCCAGGGCGTGGTCTACCCGGTGAACCCGGGCTTCGAGTCGGTGCTCGGCGTGCAGTGCTGGCCCGACCTCGCGCACCTGCCGCGCACGCCCGACCTGGCGGTGATCTGCTCGCCGGCCGCCGAGGTCCCGGAGGTGGTGCGGGCCTGCGGCGAGGCCGGGGTGCGCGGGGCGGTGATCATCTCCGCCGGCTTCCGCGAGACCGGGGCGGCGGGGGCGGCGCTCGAGCAGCGCGTGCGCGAGGAGATGCGGCGCTTCGAGGGGCTGCGCGTGCTGGGTCCCAACTGCCTGGGCTTCATCGTGCCCGACGCCAGCCTGAACCTGACCTTCGCCCACGGCATGCCGAAGGCGGGCAGCGTCGCCTTCCTCTCGCAGTCGGGGGCGCTGTGCACCTCGGTGCTCGACTGGGCGATCGACCAGGGCATCGGCTTCTCGCACTTCGTCTCGGTCGGCAACATGCTCGACGTGGACTTCGGCGACCTCATGGACTACTTCGGCGAGGACGAGAAGACGCGCTCGATCCTGCTCTACGTCGAATCGGTCACCGACGCCCGGCACTTCCTCAGCGCCGCCCGCGCCTTCGCCCGCGGCAAGCCGATCGTGGCCTACAAGGCGGGACGGTTCCCCGAGTCGGCCAAGGCGGCGGCCTCGCACACCGGGGCGCTGGCCTCCGAGGACGAGGTCTTCGACGCGGCCTTCGCCCGCGCCGGCATCGCCCGCGTCTACGAGATCGCCGACATCTTCAACTGCGCCGAGCTGATCGGGCGCCACAAGCCGCCGGCCGGACCGCGGCTGGGGATCGTCACCAACGCCGGCGGTCCCGGGGTGATGGCGGTGGACGCGCTGGTGGCGCGCCGCGGCGTGCTGGCGACGCTGTCGCCGGAGACGCTGGCCGCGCTCGACGAGGCGCTGCCGCCGGCCTGGTCGCACGCCAACCCGGTGGACGTGCTGGGCGACGCCAACTCGAAGCGCTACGCGAAGGCAGCGGGGCTGGTGCTGGCCGATCCGCAGGTGGACGCGCTGCTGGCCGTGCTCACGCCCCAGGCGATGACCAACCCGACCGCCACCGCGAAGGAACTGGGCGAGCTGGCGGCGGGCGCGCGCAAGCCCATCCTCGCCGCCTGGCTGGGCGGCAGCAGCATGCGCGAGGGCGTGCAGATCCTGGGTCGCGCCGGCGTGCCCTGCTACGGGACGCCCGAGGAGGCGGTGCAGGCGTTCATGACCCTGGTGGCCTACGCCCGCAACCTCGAGGCGCTCTACGAGACGCCGCGCGAGATTCCGGTCGAGTTCCCGCTCGACCGGCAGGACCTGCGCGCGCGCTTCAGCACGCTGGTGCGGGACGAGAGCGACACGCTCTCCGAGACCGCCTCGAAGACGGTGCTGGGCGCCTACGGCATCCCGGTGACGCTGCCGGTGCCGGCGGCCGACGCCGAGGCGGCGGTGCGCACCGCCGCGCAGCTCGGCTACCCAGTGGTGCTCAAGCTCGACTCGCCCGACATCACCCACAAGAGCGACGTGGGCGGCGTGGCGCTCGACCTGCCCGACGAGGCCGCGGTGCGCGCGGCCTTCGCCCGCATCGTCGCCGACGCGCGGCGGGCGCGGCCCGGGGCGCGGGTGAGCGGCGTGACCGTGCAACGCATGGTGCGCCGTGGCGACGGCCTCGAGCTGATCGTCGGCGCGCGGCAGGACCCGGTCTTCGGCGCGGTGATCCTGGTGGGCATGGGCGGCGTGACCGCCGAGGTGCTGCGCGACCGCACGCTCGGTCTGCCGCCGCTCAACGAGCGGCTGGCGCGGCGCATGCTCGAGTCGCTGCGGGCCTGGCCGCTGCTCGAGGGCTACCGGGGCCGTCCGGGTGTGGACCTCGACCGGCTGATCGAGGTCCTGATGCGCTTTTCGTACCTGGTGGCCGACTACCCGGAGATCGCCGAGCTGGACGTGAACCCGCTGCTGGCCACGCCGCACGAGGTGGTGGCGCTGGACGCCCGCATCATCGTGGACCGGCAGCGGCTGCTGGCGCCGCCGCGGCCCTACGCGCACCTGGCGCTGCGTCCGTACCCCGAGGAGCTGGAGCGCCACGTCACGCTGCGCGACGGGGAGAGGCTGCTGCTGCGGCCGATCCGGCCGGAGGACGAGCCGCACTGGATCCGCATGCTCGACGCCTGCTCGCGCGAGACCATCTACATGCGCTTCCGCTACATGTTCCAGTGGGCGACGCACGAGGTGGCGACGCGCTACTGCTTCACCGACTACGACCGCGAGATCGCCATGGTGGCCGAGCGCGAGGACGAGGGCGAGCCGCGGCTGGTGGGGGTGGGCCGGCTGGTGCGCGATCCCGGCCACGACACCGCGGAGTACGCGGTGCTGATCAGCGACGCCTGGCAGAACCGCGGCCTGGGCGGCGTGCTCACCGACGTCTGCGAGGAGATCGCCCGCGGCTGGGGCCTGAGCCACATGGTGGCGCAGACGACCGCCGACAACGCCCGCATGCTGGCGCTGTTCGAGAAGCGCGGCTACGTCATCGAGCCCGACGACGAGGGGCTGATGAAGGTGGAGAAGGCGTTGCGCTAGGGGGCGTTCCGACACGAACGGCCCCGGCTCCCGCCGGGGCCGTTCGTGCGATGGACCGGGGCTTACAGCCCGAACTTCTCGATGATCTGCTGCTTGTTCAGGCCGAGGATGCCGTGCTTGGCGCCGACCTTCCTGAAGGCGGCAATGCCCTGGTCGAGGTGCTGCTTCTCGTGGGCGGCCGACAACTGGGTGCGGATGCGGGCCTGGCCCTTGGCCACGACGGGGAAGAAGAAGCCCGTCACGTAGATGCCCTCGGCGAACAGGTCGCGGGCCATGTCCTGCGCCAGCTTGGCGTTGTAGAGCATGACCGGCACGATGGGGCTGTCGCCGGGCTTGAGATCGAACCCGGCCTCGGTCAGGAGCCGGCGCCAGTACTGCGTGTTCCACTCCAGCTTGTCGCGCCGCTCGGTGGTCTTCGAGATGAGGTCCATGACCGCCAGCGCGCCCTCGACGATCACCGGCGCCACCGTGTTCGAGAACAGGTAGGGCCGCGCCCGCTGCCGGCACATCTCGACGATCTCGCGCCGGCCGCTGACGCAGCCGCCCGAGGCCCCGCCCAGCGCCTTGCCCAGCGTGGTGGTGATGATGTCAATGCGCCCCAGCACGCCGCAGTGCTCGGCGGTGCCGCGCCCGGTCTTGCCGATGAAGCCCGAGGAGTGCGAGTCGTCCACGAACACCATGGCGTCGTACTTCTCGGCCAGGGCGACGATCTCGTCGAGCCTGGCGATGTCACCGTCCATCGAGAAGACGCCGTCGGTGATGATCAGGCGGAAGCGCTTGTCCTGGTGTTCCTGCAGCTTCTCCTCGAGATGCCCCATGTCGGAGTGCTTGTAGGTGTCCGTCATGGCCTTGCACAGGCGCATGCCGTCCACGATCGAGGCGTGCACCAGGCGGTCGGAGATCATCACGTCCGACTCGCCCAGCACGGCCTCGAACACGCCGGCGTTGGCGTCCATGCAGGAGGGGAAGAGCAGCGTATCCTCGGTGCCGAGGAACGCGGTCAGCTTGTCCTCGAGCTGCCGGTGGATGTCCTGCGTGCCGCAGATGAAGCGCACCGACGACATGCCGTAGCCCCGGTGGTCGAGCCCCTTGTGGGCGGCCGCCACCACGTCGGGGTGGCTGGACAGGCCGAGGTAGTTGTTGGCGCAGAGGTTGATGGCCTTGCGCACGCCGCTGCCGACCGGGAACTCGACCTCGATGTCGGCTCCCTGCGGCGAGCAGATGAAACGCTCCTCCTTGAACAGCCCCTGCTCCCTCAGTCCGGCCAGTTCCTGCTGGTAGTGCCCGCGAACCCTGTCGGCGAAGCCCATGGCTCAACCCTTCTGCTGGAAGCGGGTGACCAGCGCGGCGATGCTGTTGACGCTGTCGAAGGCCTGCGGGCTGGCGTCGGCGTCGGGGATCGCGATGCTGAACTTCCGCTCGAGGAAGCGCTTGAGCGAGACCATCGAGAACGAGTCCACGATGCCGCCGCTGATCAGCGGCGTGGTCTCGTTGACGACGCGGTCGTCGCCCTCCTCCAGGTACTCGCGCTTCACGTAGTCGAGGATCATCTGCTTCAGGTCGTCCATCGTCCGCTCCGTGGTTGGGTGTCGGATGCGAGCCGGCGGGTCACGGCGCCGCGGCGGGGGTGCCGCCGCGGCGCGCGCCCGGGCGGCCCGGACTAGTCGTTCATCACCGTGCTGATGTCGCCGACCGGCTCGCCCCATTCCTGGGCACGCAGGATGCGGCGCACGATCTTGCCGCTGCGCGTCTTGGGCAGCGACTCCACGAACTCGATCTCCTGCGGCATGGCCAGCGGCGACAGCCGCTTGCGGATGAAGTTCATGATGGCCAGTTCGAGGTCGGGCCCCGCCTCGTTGCCGGGCTTGAGGACCACGAACGCCTTGACCACCTCCATGTTCACCGGGTCCGGCTTGGCCACCGCCGCCGACTCGGCCACCGCCGGATGCTCGAGCAGCGCCGACTCGATCTCGAAGGGGCCGACCAGGTGCCCGCCGGTGTTGATGACGTCGTCGTCGCGGCCGACGAACCAGAAGTAGCCGTCGGCGTCAATGCTGGCCCGATCACCGGTCAGGTACCAGCCGTTCTTGAACTTGTTCTCGTAGGCGGTCGGATTCTTCCAGTACGAGCGCATCATCGAGGGCCAGCCCGGCTTCAGCGCGATCAGGCCGACGCTGCCGGGATGGGTCACCGGCTCGTAGGTGCGCGCGTTCAGCACGGTGGCCGTCATGCCGGGGAAGGGCTTGCCCATCGAGCCCGGCTTGATCGGCAGGCCGGGGAAGTTGGTGATCACCATGCAGCCGGTCTCGGTCTGCCAGTAGGTGTCGTGGAAGGGCTTGCCGAACGCCTCCTTCGACCACAGCACTGCCTCGGCGTTGAGCGGCTCACCGACGCTGGCCAGGTGGCGCAGCGCCGAGAGGTCGTACTGGCGCACCACCTCGGTGCCCTCGCGCATGAGCAGGCGGATGGCGGTGGGGGCGGAGTACCAGACGGTGACCCGGTGCTTCTGCAGGAACGCGTACCAGCGCGTGGCGATGAAGCCGGCGTCCAGCACCACCTGGGTCACGCCGTTCGCCCACGGCCCGATGATGCCGTAGGAGGTGCCGGTCACCCACCCGGGATCGGCGTTGCACCAGTAGATGTCGTCCGGCCGGAGGTCGAGCACCCACTTGCTGGTCAGGTACTGGGAGACCAGCGAGGAGTGCACGTGCTGGGCGCCCTTGGGCTGGCCGGTGGTGCCCGAGGTGTAGTGCAGCACCGACGGCGTCTCGGCCTCGGAGGGGTAGCACGCGAAGCTCTCGACCCGCGGTTCCCGGTCGAGCGCCAGCGGCACCTCGCGCTCCTGCAGCGGCGGGCCGTCGCCGGCGTCCACGACGATGATGTGCTTCAGGGCCGGCAGCGAGTCGCGGATCTTGCGGACCTTGGCGACGTGCTTGCGCTGGGTGACGATGGCCGTGGTCTGGGCGTTGTCGAGCCGGGTGAAGAGCGACTCGTCGCCGAAGGCGGAGAACAGCGGCTGGGCGACGGCGCCCAGCTTGAGGATGCCGAGGAAGCCGATGTAGAGCTCGGGCACGCGGTCGAGGAACAGGCAGACGCGCTCGCCCGGCCGGATGCCGAGGCGCTGCAGGTAGGCGGCGATGGTGTTCGAGAGCACGCGCAGGTCGTCGTAGCTGTAGCGGCGCTCCTCGCCGCCGGAGCCCTCCCACAGCAGGGCCGGGTGCGCGCCGCGCCCCAGTTCGCAGATGCGGTCGCTGCAGTGCCAGCCGATGTTGATGGGCTCGCCGCGCTTCCAGCCCAGCTCGCGCTCGGCGATGCTCCAGTCGAACCCTTCCAACCGCTCCTCGTAGGTGATCGGATCGCTCATGCGGTGCACCCTCTCCGTCGAACGGACTACCGGTGGGCGGACGATTCGAGGACCACGGCGGCCGCCGCCAGGTCCCGGGTGTGCGTCAGGCTCACGAACCAGCGATCGGCGCCCCGCGTCCCGGCCAGCTCCGCGAGACGACCGTGCAGCAACAGGAGCGGCGCGCCCGCCGGCGCACGCCGCACCTCCACCTCGCGCCACGAGGCCGCGTCCTGCACCCCGGCGCCCAGCGCCTTGAACGCCGCCTCCTTGGCCGCGAAACGGGCCGCGTAGTGCGGGGCCGGGCAGCGCTCGGCCTCGCAATCGGCGATCTCGACGGGAGTGAACAGCCCGGCGGCGAACGCCCCCGGGTCGCGGCGGAACTCGCGCTCCAAGCGCGCCACCTCGAGCACGTCCACGCCGATCCCGACGATCATCACCGTCCCGCCCCGGGTGCGCTGTCCCTGCCTCGCGTCACCCGACCGGGCGAGGCGGCGCGCCATGGTGGCCCGCCCGGGCGAGGGAGTCAATACCCCCACGGGACCAGCGGACGCGCGCTGCCGGGCGGCGGACCGGCGCGGCGCCGGGGGCTTCCCCGCCGGCGACGAGCTGCCTATCATGGGGCCGATGCCGGCGAACCTGACACCCCAGTACCGGGAGGCCGAGGAGCGCTTCCGCGCCGCGGTGACGCGCGAGGAGAAGCAGGTCGCGCTGCGCGAGATGATGGCTCTCCTGCCCAAGCACAAGGGCACGGAGAAGCTCCAGGCCGACATCCGCCGCCGCCTCGCCCGGCTGGACGAGGAGGCCGAGTCGGGGGCACGGGGCGGGGCCCGCCGCGCCGATCCCGGGCACGTGCGCCGCGAGGGGGCCGGGCAGTGGGTGCTGGTGGGGCCGCCCAACGCGGGCAAGTCGTCGCTGCTGGCCGCGCTCACCCACGCCCATGCCGAGGTCGCGCCCTATCCCTTCACCACCCACGCGCCGCAGCCCGGCATGATGCCGTTCGAGGACGTGCAGGTGCAGCTCGTGGACACGCCGGCCGTGACCGCCCAGCACGGCGAGCCCTACATGACGAACCTGGTGCGCAACGCCGACGGCGTGCTGGTGGTACTGGACCCCGGGGCCGACGGCGTGGACGAGGCGATCGCCTCCTGCCGCGCGCTGCTGGAGCGGGCGCGCCTCTGGCCGGCGGCGCGCCCGCTGCCGGCCGACGCGTCGCCGCTCCTGGTCGTGCGGCCGGTCTTGCTGGTGCTGAACAAGGCCGACGAGGACACCGACGGGACGTTCGCCGCGCTGGCCCGCGCCGCGACGGGGGAGGATCTGCCGTGGTCCCGCGTCTCGGCCCTGCACGGCCAGGGGCTCGAGGATCTGCGCGCGCGGCTGTTCCACGACCTCGGGCGCATCCGCATCTATGCGAAGGAGCCGGGGCACAAGCCCGACTTCGCCCGCCCCTTCGTGCTGGAGGCCGGCGCGACCGTCCACGAACTGGCGCGGACGGTGCACAAGGACATCGCCGAGCACCTGCGCTTCGCGCGGGTCTGGGGGCACGCCCGCTTCGACGGCCAGCAGGTGGACCGAGATCACCGGCTGAGCGACCGCGACGTCGTGGAGCTGCACGCGTAGCGAAGACGGGATCCGACAGGGCCTCGATCCCGCGCGGCGCACAGCACCGCCGGGCGCTTCCCCCGGCCGGATCCGCCCGCACTCTTGAGCCCCGTCGCGCAGCCCATGTCTCCGGTTGGACTCGCCCCGGGGCGAGTGATTTTCACCGGTCCTGAACACGCTTTCCCCGCGACGAGCGGTCACGCGACGAGCGGTCACGCGACGAGTGGCCCGCGGTGAGCAGTCACGCGACGAGCGGCCCCGCGGTGAGCAACCCGCCGCCGGCAGGTTCGCTTGCCGCCGGTACTGCACCGGCCAGATCCTTCCCGTCGCCAGCGACGGTGATGCGCAATGTCGCTCCCCCGACGCCATGCGGCCGGCGCGGCATAGCCCGCGCCGGTCCCGGCATGGCTCCCGTCGCCGCCCGGCTTCGGCTACAATCCCCCCATGTCGCGGCGATCCCGGTTTGGCTCGGTGGTGGTCGTGCTGCTGCTCCTCGGTGCGGCCCGGAGCGTGGCCGCCGCGCCGGTGTGGCTGCCGCCCACGGCGGCCGGCTGGCCCGGGGTCATGCGCGAGGCCGGCGACCTCGGCGATTACCTCGCCTTCCACAAGCTGCAGGCCGTGGCCGATCCGCTGTCGGTGCTGGGCGGGCCGACGTCGAACCAACAGGCCTGGGACGTCACCGCCTACGACCTCGACCTGGTCCCCAATTCGTCCACCGGGGTGCTGGGCGGCAGCGCGCGCATCCGCGCCGACGTGCTGTCCGGGCCGCTGCTCTCGGTCGAGCTGGACTTCGACGACGCCATGATCGTGGACAGCGTGAAGGCGGCGGGGGTGACCGTACCCTCCGCCCACAACGGCGACCTGCTCACCGTCTCGCTCGACCGGGCCCGGGGCACCGGCGAGAGCTTCGACCTCACCGTATGGTACCGGGGCACGCCGGGGCGCAGCGGCTTCGGCACCGTCTTCGCCTTCTCCACCCGGGACGGCCATCCCCTGATCTGGACGCTGAGCGAGCCGTACGGGGCGCGGATGTGGTGGCCGTGCAAGGACCATCCCGAGGACAAGGCCGACTCGGTGAGCGTGCGGGTCACCGTGCCCACCGGCATGCGGACGACGGGCAACGGCGCGCTGGTCGAGTCGAGCGACGACGGCGTCCACGCCGTCACCCGCTGGGTCGAGCGCCACCCGATCTCCACCTACCTGGTGGCGCTGGCCAGCCACCCCTACGTGCACCTCGCCGACTGGTACGTGACCGCCACCGGCGACTCGATGCCGGTCGGCTTCTGGCTGTTCGCCTCCGACACCGCGGACGCCGCGCCGGTGATCGCCAAGGTCCCGGGGGCGATCGCCGCCTACGCCGCCCGCTTCGGCCCCTACCCGTTCCTCGACGAGAAGTACGGCGAGGTGGAGTTCGGCTGGGGTGGCGGGATGGAGAACCAGACCATCACCAGCCTCGGCTCGGCCTCCTCCGAGTACCTCATGGTCCACGAGCTGGCCCACCAGTGGTGGGGCGACTGGGTGACCTGCCGCGACTTCCGGCACCTGTGGCTCAACGAGGGCTTCGCCACGTACGGCGAGGCGCTGTGGGCGGAGGCGCAGTCGGGCAGCGACGGCTACCACGCCGAGATGGCGGCCTCGAAGTACTTCGGCTCGGGCACCATCATCGTGCCCGACGGCGCGAACATCTCGCGCATGTTCAGCGGCTCGCTCACCTACAACAAGGCCTCGTGGGTGCCGCACATGCTGCGGCACGTGATGGGGGACACCCTCTTCTTCCAGGCGCTGCGCGAGTACGGGCGGCGACACGCCGGCGGCAACGCCACCACCGAGGATCTCCGGGCGGTGTGCGAGGAGTACTGCGGTCGCGACCTTGGCGCCTTCTTCGCCGAGTGGATCTACGGCGAGTACTACCCCGACTACGGCTACCGCTGGTCGAGCGCGCCAGCCGGGAACGGTTGGGACGTCTCGCTGCTCCTGGTCCAGGCGCAGACCTGGCAGACCTTCTGGATGCCGGTGGACGTGGTGGTGCGGACGTCGGGCGGTGATCGGACCTTCGTGGCCTGGGACTCGCTGCCCAGCCAGACGTTCGTCTTCCACGTCACCGAGGAACCGGAATCGGTGCGGATTGACCCGGACGAGTGGATCCTGCGCACGGCCGGCGTGCTCGACGTGAACGATCCGGCCTTCCCGGTGGCGGTGCGGTTGCAGGCGCCGCGGCCCAACCCGGCGCCCGGGTCGGTCACGCTCGACTTCGTGTTGCCCGAGACGGCCGAAGCGGTCCTGACCGTGTACGACGTGCGCGGTGCGCGCGTACGCCGGCTGGCGGGCGGCACCTGCAGCCCCGGCACGCACCGCATCGTCTGGGATGGCGTGGACGAGCGGGGCCGGCGGGCCGGCCCCGGTGTCTATCTCGTGCGGCTCGAGGCCCTCGGCCGCTCGCGCACGCAGCGCCTCGCCATCGTGCGTTGAGGCCGCGGGCCCCCGCCGGCCCGGCCGGCTAGCGGTTCTCCAGTTCCTGCAGCAGCGAGCGCTCCACCGCCGGGAGCTGGTGCGTGGGCTCCCAGGTGGCGAGCTCCGGCCGGTAGACCCACTCCAGCGGGGCCCGGCTCGTGATGCGCTCGCGCACCGGCGCCCACGCCGCCTGCGCCGCGGCCTCGTGCCCGGCGGCGCGTTCGGCGGCGCCCAGCACGATGGCGGCGAGGTCGGACCACGGTCCCCACTCCAGCGCCCGGCGCGCGTGCGTCCGGGCCGTGTCCGCGTCGCCGCCGCGCAGCGCCAGCAGGCCCCGCAGCGCCTCGGCCGTGGGGTCCTTCTCGTCGAGCAGCCTGGCCTCGTCGAGCTGGCGGCCGGCCGCCTCGAGGCGCCCGGCGCGGAGCAGATCGAACGCGTAGTCGCAGCGCAGGCCCACGATGCCGGTGCGCATGCGCACGGCGACGTCGTAGGCGGCGAAGGCCTCGTCCCAGCGCCGCGCCAGGCCCAGCGCCTCGGCGCGGGCCTGCAGCCCGCCGGGGTTGTCGGACTGGTTCGCCAGCACCGAGTCGGCCGCGGCCAGCGCCAGGGCCGCGTCGCCGCCGATCCAGGCCAGGCGCGCGATCTCCTCGTCTACCAGCGAGCGGTCCTCGGGGCGCACGCCGTCGCGCCGCGCCCGCACCAGCGCCAGCGCCGCGTCGAGCCCGCGACCGCCGTGCCAGGTTGCCTCGGCCGCCTCGGCGACCACGCCGCCGCTCGTCGGGTGCGCGGCCAGCGCCCGCTCGGCGGCGGCCAGCAGCTCGGGGCCGCGGTTGCCGAGGTCGAGGGCGCGGGCGTAGGCGAGCAGCGCACTCTCCTCGTCGGGCTTCAACGCCAGGGCCTTCTCGTAGTAGGGCAGCGCCGCCGCCACGTCGCCGCGGTAGACGTGGTCGTCGCCGGCGCCGGTGTAGGCCACCGGGTAGCTGGCGCTCACGTCGGTCTGCGCCATCAGCCGCTCGACCAGCGCCTTCAGGTCGGGGTCCTTCTCGACCAGCCGGCTGTACACCACGTCGCGCGGATCGTAGGCGTCGCGGTCGTGGGAGTAGAGCGCGTTGGCGCCCTCGGCCAGGTACTCCTCCACCGCGCCGCCGGCGTAGCGCGACAGGTAGGCGTCGTGGTTCAGGTCGTCGCGCGCCTTGGCGCGGCGGTACAGCTCGAGGATCTCGCGCGACTG
>CAYNPF010000012.1:0-19068 GCA_964398895.1 uncultured bacterium | reverse complement strand
GCGCGAAGGGTTCCGGCGCCTCGACCACCGCGAAGGGGCGGGGCGGCCCGCCGGCCGGACCGTCCCGCGCGATGCGGGCGGCGACCCGCGCGGCCTCGCGCAGGTCGTCCGGCGCGAAGCTGTCGGCGTAGGCGTAGCCGGTCTGGGCTCCGCACAGCGCGCGCACGCCCACGCCCTGGCCGCGCTCGTACTCCGAGGTGCGGACGCGGCCCTCCTCCAGGCCGAAGGCGGAGAGCACGAAGCGCTCGGCGTAGACCTCGGCGAAGTCGGCCCCGTGGGCGCGCGCCAGGGTCAGCAACTCGGTGGCGAGCTCGCGGGGCAGCGGGACGGTCAGATCGGGCGTGGCGTCGGGCATGGGGTTGGAGCGCGGACGTGGAAGACGACCGTCGCGCGCGTCGCGGCAGTGTAGGGGCCGTCCGACGGCTGCGCAACGCGCGGGCGCGGGGCGGCGGGGGCGGTCCGGGACCCGCTTGGGATTCCGGGGGCGCCCGCGTACCATCCGACCGCCGCGCGACCCCGTGGCCGAGGTGGGGGGCCGCGCATCCACGAGCCCGATCCGCGGCATCCGCCGATGCCCGACCTGGAGGTCGCATATGCGCCGAATCCTCATCCTGTCCGTCCTCGTCCTGGCGACGCTCGCCGCGGCCGCGGCGACGGCGGACGAGACTTCCGCCCCCGTGGTCATGACGCTGGCCGACGCGGTGGCGCTCGCCACCGGCGCCACGCCGGCGGTGCAGCTCGCCTCGCTGCGCACCCACGAGGCACAGGCGCGGCGGACGCAGGCCCTCGCCGCGCTGCTGCCGTCGCTGTCCGGCTCGGCCTTCGTCATGGACCGCACCTACGCATTCCGGGCGATGGGGTTCCCGCTGGGCAACATCCCGGGGATCCACATTCCCGACCTCATCGGCCCGGTGAACCAGGTGGACGCGCGCCTGCGCGCGACGCAGGCGCTGTTCGATGCCGCCTCGTGGATGCGGTGGCGTTCCGCCGGGCAGGGCGTGGGCGTGAGCCGTGCCGAGCAGGGCGGCACCACCGAGGCCGCGGCGCAGTCGGCGGCGCTGGCCTACGTGCGCATGGCGCGGGCCGAGGCGGTGCGCGAGGCGCGCACCGCCGACCTCGAGCTGGCCCGCCAGCTCACCGGCCTGGCCGAGGACCAGCTCAAGGCGGGGACCGCCGCGAGGATTGACGTGACCCGCGCGCGCACGCAGGAGGCCACGGCTCGCGGCGCGCTGCTGGTGGCGGGCAACCAGGCGGACCGCGCCACCATTGACCTCGCCCGCACGCTGGGCCTCGATCCGGCCACGCGCTTCCACCTCGGCGACTCGCTGGCCCTCTCGCTCGGCCGCGGGGCCGAGACCGCCGCGGGCGTGAGCTCGGAGGCGCCGGGCGAGGCCGCTGCCGCGGTGGCGCTGGCGATGGCGCGGCGGCCCGATCTCACCGCCGAGCGCACGCGCTTCGAGCGGGCGCGCAACGAGGGGCGCGCCATCCAGGCCGAGCGCCTGCCGCGCTTCGACGTCAGCGCCGAGCTCGGGTTGAGCAACGACTACTGGCCGGGCGCCGAGCGCGTGCGCAGCGCCACGCTCGCTGTCTCGATGCCCATCTTCGACGGGATGCGCCGCGAGGCTCGCGCCGCCGAGCAGGGGGCGGTGGCCCGCGAGGCCGACGTACGCCGTCGCGATCTCGAGCAGCAGATCACCGCCGAGGTGCGCGGGGCGCTGCTCGACGTCTCCTCCGGCATCGAGCAGGAGGGCGTGGCGCTCGAACGCCTGCGCCTGGCGCAGGACGAACTGGACCAGGCCCGCGAGCGTTTCGTCAACGGCGTGGCCGGCAACATCGAGATCATCAACGCGCAGTCGTCGCTGCTGCGCGCCCGCGACGCGCTGATTGACGCGCGCACGGTGACGGCGACGGCGCGCATCGCGCTGGCCCGCGCCACCGGCGTGGCGCGCAGCGTGCGCTAGCCTCACCGGCCGACCTTCCGCCGCGGCGGGGGGCGGCCGGACGACCAGGAATTCCACGCGTGACGCGCGGCCCGCCGCGCGCCGCCGCATCGGGGGCGACCCCGGGGAGAACGAGAGCATGTCGGGAGCATCCACCGCCGCAGGCAAGCCGGGAGCGCCGAGCCGCCGCCGGTTCGTGATCGCCGGAGTGGTCGTCGTCGTCCTGATCGGCGCCGGCTGGCTGACGCAGCACCTGCTCTGGGCCCGCACCCACATCGGCGACGACAACGCGCAGGTGGAGGGGCACGTCATCCCGGTGCTGTCGCGCGTGGCCGGCTACGTGGCCGCGGTCGAGGTCAACGAGAACCAGGCGGTGCAGGCGGGCCAGTTGCTGGTGCACGTGGACGAGCGCGAGCTGGCGGCGCGGCTGTCCCAGGCGGAGGCCGACGTGGCCGCGGCGGTGGCGGTGGGCGGCGACCGCGGAGAGCCCGGGCAGGCGGCGGCGCAGCTCAAGGCCGCCGAGGCCGCGGTCGAGCAGGCGCGCGCCAACGAGCGGCGTGCCGCCAGCGACCTCGAGCGCTGCCGGGCGCTGATCGCGCGCAGCATCGCCACCCGACAGCAGCTCGACGCCGCCGAGGCGACGGCGACGGCGACCCGGGCGCAGCTCGACGCCGCCGAGGAGCAGGTGCGCGCGGCGCAGGCCGCGGTGCGCGGGGCGGGCAGCCGGGTCGCGGCGGCCCGGTCGGCGCGGGACCTGGCGTCGCTCGTGCTCTCGTACACGCACATCGCCGCGCCGGAGTCGGGCGTGGTGACGCGCAAGGCCGTCGAGGTGGGCCAGTACGTGCAGGCCGGCCAGCTCCTGATGAGCGTGGTGCCGCTGCACGACGTCTGGGTGGTCGCGAACCTGAAGGAGACCTCGGTGCGCGACGTGCTGCCCGGCGACCCGGTCGAGATCCGGGTGGACTCCTACCCGGGGCGCCGCGTCCGCGGGCACGTCGTCAGCCTGAGCCCGGCCACCGGCGCGAAGTTCTCGCTGCTGCCGCCCGACAACGCCTCCGGCAACTTCACCAAGGTGGTGCAGCGCGTCCCGGTGCGCATCAAGCTCGACGGCCCCAACGACCCGGTGCGGCCGCTGCGACCGGGCATGAGCGTGCACGTCACCATCGCCACGAAGCGCTGACCGCCGCCGCGGATCGCGGCCTCTCCGCGCCGGCGCGCCGGTCGTTCAGCGATCCGGCGGGAGCTTCGTCACCACCAGGTTGGCGTAGGAGACCGCGCACTCGCCGCGCCCGCCGGTGTAGGCGGCCAGCGCGATGCGCCCGCGCTTCATCGCCCGCAGCGGGTCGCGCCGCTCGAGCACGCGCGCCCCGTTGACCAGCACGGTGTAGCGCGAGCCGCGGGTCTCCACGCGCAGGTGGTGCCACGTGCTGTCGGCGTTGGCGACCCTGGCGCTGCCGAGCGGGACCTCCTGCCGGTAGAGCAGCACGTCCTGGTAGGTCCCGCCGCGCAGGTCCACGCCGACGCCGCGCCGACCGCGGACGCAGACGATCACGCCCTTGTCCACGCCGCGTAACTGGCAGACGTCTACGTCCACGGCGTAGTCCTGCCAGCTCTCGTCGCCGGTGGCGAGGAACGAGTGCTCCTGGCGCCCGTCGGGCGGACGCCCGGACAACACGCCGTCGCCGACGCTCCAGACGCCCGCGCGGTCGGCCTGCCAGGCGTCCAGGGTGCGGAAGTCATCGGCGAAGAGGACCTCGCCGCTCGCCGCGGTGGGTCGGGGCGGCGGTGGAACGGGCACGGGCGCGGTGTTGCCGGGCTCGGCGGGCGGCCGGGGCGCATCGGCCCCGCCCAGCGCGAGGAGCGCGAGGGCGAACGGCAGGCCGAGCCGCACGGCGAGGATCATGGGGGGAGAATGCCGCATCGCCACGGGAACGCAAGCCTCCGCATGCATCCCGGGGCCGGGCGCGGGAGCCCGCCCGGTTCGGGACCCGCTCAGCGTTCCTCGCCGGGAGCGCTGGCGGGCTTGACCACCACCCGCACGGCCACCAGCTCGCGCCCGTCGGCGCGGTAGTGGACGGTCACGCGGCGGTCCTTCTCGAGGTCACCACCCACGGTCCGCATCTCGCCGCTCCGGGTGAACACCAGCGTGCGCGCGTTCTTGCCGCCCTTCTCGACCGTGAGGCTGGTCTTGTCCAGAGCGGTCACCACCCCCGTGAACTGGCGGGTGGTCTGCTTGGCCTTGGCCGACGCGGTGGCGGTGGACGTGCCCGACTTGCGCGCGGCCAACGCGGGGACCGCGGTCGCGGCCATGGCGACCATGGCGATCAGCGCGAACAGCGCGATCGCCCTCCGACCCTGCTTCATCATCACTCACCTCCCTTCCTCTCCCCGGGGCCGGGTGGGGGATGAGTACGTCGCGACAGGATGCGGCGTCAAGTGGTTATTTGTCCTGATGACAATCGGTTACGGCGTTGACGTCGGCGCCAACGCCGTGGTCGGTCGGGCGGCATGGCGCCCGCGGCGTGTGGGGTGACGAGGCGAGTCAGGCGCGGCCACGACACGGACGACGGCACGACGCGGGCGGGTCGTCGAAGGGGGCGCTGCGGCGGGCAGGCGGGGGGACGATCAGTGCCGCGGACGGCGGATGCCCAGCTTCTTCATCTTGGACTCGAGCGTAGTGGGCTTGAGTCCCAGTGCCGCGGCGGCCCCGTGGGGACCGCTCACCCGCCAGCCCGTGCGCTCGAGGGCGTGGAGGATGCCCTCGCGCTGGATCTGGGCGAACGAGCGCAACGGCGGCAACTCGAAGCGCTCGGAGTGGAGCATGGCGCCCGTGCCGGCCAGGCTCGCTGCCGCCGGGAGTGGGGCGGGAGCCGGTGCCGGGGACGACGGCGCGGCCGGAGCGGCTGTCGTGGGAGCCGAGGGCGCGGCTGGCGGCGCCGACGTTGGGGCGGTTGATGGCGCGGGCTCGAGTTCAGGCTCGGGCTCCACCGGCAGGCCGAGGCCGGAGCGCAGGCGCGCGTTCTTCGCCGCCAGCCGGTTCCTCTCTCCGGCCAGCGCCCGGTAGGCCTCGACGTTCCCGATCGCCTCGGCGCCCAGCCGCGCGGCGCCGGCCAGGGCCCGGAACTGCTCTTCCGAGGGCCGGGACTTCCCGAGGACGACCAGGGCGCCGAGCCCCCGCTGGCCGTGCCGGAGGGGCAACAAGGCGACGGCGCGGACACCGGAGCGACGCAGCCACTCGGGCCCGGCCACGCCCAGAGACTCGAGATCGCGCTCGACGACGAGGGGCTCCTGGCTGGTCGTCAGGGTGCCGAGCGGACCGGTGCCGAGCGGCAGTCGCTGGCTCGCCACGTCGGACGGATCGAATTCGCCGACCACGGCCGCGAGGTGCAGACAGCGGGACTGCTCCGGGCAGTCCGATCGGCGAGGGCAGTTCTCGCAGAGGTCGCCCGGTCCGACCAGCCACACCTGGGCGGCCACGGCGCCGCTCGAGGCCACCGCGGCCCCGGCCAGCGTCTCGGCGACCGGCCCAACGATTTGTGGAATTTGCGGTTGGCGATTCGGCGTCCGTTCCATGACCGGCGCATCATAGCTCACGGCATTTCGTGAGTCACGAAATATCGTGACGCAGAGCGCGGCGATCTCCCTACCGGGGAATAGCCACCGGCGGGTCGCTCCCGGGGGGCTCACGGATCTCGAATGGTGGGCTGGAGGTGGTGTGTGCGAGGTCCCGCTCCGCCCTTCTGCGAGGTCCCGGGAGGAGGTGCGCCAGCCCACGGGAGAAGGTGTCGCCCGGGCCCCGGGAGCAGGTGCCGCCGGACCCCGGGAGGAGATGTCGCCCGGATCTGGGAGGAGGCTCGCCGGCCTCCGGCGTGACCCGGGCGCCGCGGGCACACGGCGATCCGCCCGGGCCCGCGGTTGCGATGGCGGCCGAGGCATCGTCTATGATGCCGCCCCACGCGGCGCCGTCGCCGCTTCGATCCGCCAACCCCGGGGTGACCCGATGAAGTCCTCGATCTGGCTCTGGATCCTCGCCCTCCTCCTGACCCTGGTCTCCGCCCACTGGCAGCGCATCAGTGGTCCGACCTACCCGCTCTCCGGTCGCACCCGGCTCGGTCCCGACCCGATCGAGTACGTGCTCCAGCGCACCCACGCCGGCCCCGGGGACGAGGTCGTGCGCCTGGGCAGGCCGGCCGGGGACGCGATTGGGACGCTGGAGTGGAAGCCGGTCGGCTCCTTGGCGGCGTGGACGCAGGTCCCGATGCGGCGCGACGGGGAGGCGCTGAGCGCATCACTGCCCCACCAGCCGCCGGCCGGCCGGCTCTGGTACCGGGTGCGGCTCCTGCGCGGCGGCGACGGCGTGCTGATCCCGCCCGACCGTCCCGCCGCCATCCGCTTCCGCGGCGAGGTCCCGGCCGCCGTGCTGGTTCCCCACATCATCCTCATCTTCCTGGCGATGCTGTTCTCGACCCGCGCCGGGCTCGAGGCGTTCCGCCGCACGCCGCGGCTGAAGTCCCTCGCCTGGTGGACGGTGGCCACCATGCTGGTCGGCGGCATCCTGCTCGGGATCTTCGTCACCCACTATGCGTTCGGCGAGTGGTGGACCGGCTTCCCCATGGGCAACGACATCACCGACAGCAAGACCCTGCTGGCCCTCGTCGTCTGGCTGGCCGCGACCGCCGCCATCGGCCGCACCCGGCTGGACCGGGTCTGGGTGGTGTTCGCCGCGCTGGTCACGCTCACGATCTTCGCCATCCCGCACTCGTGGACCGCGCGCGAGCCCTCGCACGGCGATCTCGACGGCGCCGGCGTGCCCGCCGTGGCCGCGGTGACCGGGGTGCCGGTGACGCCGGGCCCGGACAGCCTCCGGCCCTGAACCGCCCCCGGCCGTCGGCCGCGCGTCCCGCCGCCGGCGCGGGGCGCAACCCGGGTCGGGACGCGCGCGTAGCACCGGTGTGCCCCGGGTTCGGCGGGGCGGCCGCTTCCCTTCGCGAGGTCCCCGATGCTGTCCATCCGCTCGCTGGTCAAGGTCTATCCCGCGCCCGCCTCCGGCGGGTACTCGGTCGCGGCGCTGCAGGGCGTGGATCTCGACGTGCCCCACGGCATGTTCGGCCTGCTCGGCCCCAACGGCGCCGGCAAGTCCACGCTCATGCGCATCCTCGCCGGCCTGCTCGAGCCCACCTCGGGCCAGGTGACCCTCGACGGCGACGACGTGCTCGCCCATCCCGAGCACCTGCGCGCGCGGCTCGGCTACCTGCCGCAGGAGTTCGGCTTCTACCCGCACCTGAGCGGCGAGCAGATGCTGATCCACCTGCTGCGGCTCAAGGGCGTCTCGGCGCCGCAGGGCGAGCGGGCGCTGGCGCGGGAGCTGCTCGAGCGCGTGAACCTCGCCTATGCGGCGCGCCGGCGCGTGAAGGCCTACTCCGGCGGCATGCGCCAGCGCCTCGGCATCGCCCAGGCCATCGCCGGCGAGCCGCGCCTGCTGATCGTGGACGAGCCCACCGCCGGCCTGGATCCCGAGGAGCGGCTGCGCTTCTACCACCTGCTGGCCGAGCTGGCCGAGGGGCGCACGGTCATCCTCTCCACCCACATCGTCGAGGACGTGGCGGTGCTCTGCCCGCGTTTCGCCGTGATCCGCGGCGGCCGGCTCGTCGCCCTGACCACCCCGCGCGAGGCGCGCTCGGCGCTCGAGGGCGCGATCTTCGAGGGCACGGTGAGCCCGGCCGAGCTGCCGCAGTTGCGGCGCGAGCGGGCGGTCACGCAGGCGATCCTGGTCGAGGGACGCCACCGCGTGCGCGTGCACGATCCGTCGGGCAGCGTGCCGCCGGGCTTCGAGCCGGTGGCGCCGACGCTCGAGGACGCCTACCTGGTGCTGATGCGGTCCGCCGCCGGCGAACCAGCGGAAGCCGCGGTCGCGTCGTCGGGCGGACGGGACCGATGAGCCCGCGGCGCCTCGGCGAGGTCTTCCGCCAGGAGCTGCTCCACACCCTGCGCCGCCCGCTGCTCTGGGTGCTGCTGGTGATCGTCGGCCTGATGGCCGCGCTGATCTCCACCGGTTCCGGCACCATCAGCAGCGGGAACACGGCGGTGGGGGGCACGCAGGCCTGGATCACCTCCGAGTTCGCGGTGGCGCAGCTCCTGGCGATGCTGGTGGGCATCCTCTACGCCTTCTTCGTCTCCATCGCCGCGGGGATGGCGGTGATCCACGACGAGGAGCAACGGATCGGCGAGCTGCTGCACGCCACCCCGCTCACGCCGGCCGAGTACGTGTGGGGCAAGTACGCCGCGATCCTCGCCGGCTTCGTCGCCCTGCTCGGCGTGAACCTCGCGCTCATGGTGCTGTGCAACCACGGCGTGCCGCACGGCGACCACGCCGAGACCATCGGGCCCTTCGCCTGGTCGAGCTACCTGCGGCCGGCGCTGCTCTTCGCCCTGCCCTCGCTGATCGGCATGACCGGGGTCAGCCTCGCGGTCGGCACGCTCAGCCGCCGGGCGGTCCTGGTGTTCGCCTTCCCGGTCGCCGCCATCCTGCTCGGCGTCTCGCTGCTGTGGAACTGGTCGCCCTCCTGGCTGGCGCCCGGCGTGAACCACCTGCTGATGGTGCTGGATACCACCGGCATTCGCTGGCTCAACGAGACCTGGCTCAACGTGGACCGCGGCGTGGACTTCTACAACCGCGCGCCGGTGGCCACCGACGGGTGGTTCTGGCTGAACCGCGCGGTCGTCCTGGCCCTGGGGCTGGGCGCGGTGCTGCTCACGCAGTGGCGCTTCGCCGCCGGCCTGCGCGGCGTCCGCGCCGTGCGGCGGACCCGCCTGCGCACGATCGCGGCATCGGGGGGCAACGCGGCGCGGACGGAGCCCGCGCCGCTGGCCGCGCTGGGCATGCGCGCGGGCGCCGTCGGCTGGCTGCGGGGCGCGGCCGAGGTCGCGCGGGTGGAGCTGCGCGAGCTGCGCACGCACCCCGGCCTCTACCTGTTCGTGCCCATGATCCTGATGCAGACCCTCAGCAGCCTGGTGAGCGTCGGGGCCTTCGACACCAGCCTGCTGCACACGCCCGGACTGCTCGCCGCCCAGGCGATGAACACGCTCACCCTGCTGATCTGCCTGCTGCTGCTCTTCTACACGGTCGAGTCGCTGCAGCGCGAGCGCGGGACCGGCTTCGGCGCCATCCACCACGCCACGCCGCTGCGCACCGGCTCGTTGCTGCTCGGCAAGGCGCTGGCCAACACCGTGGTGGCGCTGGCCGTGCTGCTGGCCGCGCTGGCCGGCGACGTGGTGCTGCTCGCCATCCAGCACAAGGTGCCGTTCCGGCTCGAGCCCTTCCTGCTCTGCTGGGGCCTGCTGCTCACCCCCACTCTCCTGATGTGGACCACGTTCGTGATGGCGGTCTTCGTCGTCACGCGCAGCCGCTACGCCACCTACGCGCTGGGCATCGCGGCGATGGCGTTGACCGGTTACTTCCAGTTGCGCGGCAAGATGAACTGGTCGTTCAACTGGGACCTCTGGGGCACGATCCGCTGGAGCGACATCAGCGTGCTCGAGGTGGATCGGCCGATGCTGATCCTGAACCGGCTGATGGTGCTGGCGCTGGCCGTGCTCTTCGTCGCCGTGGCGGTGCGGTGGTTCCCGCGCCGCGAGGCCGACGCCACCCGCACGCTGCACCGCCTGCAACCGGCGGCGCTGGCACGGGAGGCGCTGCGCCTGGCCCCGATGGTCGTGGTGCCGCTGATCCTGTGGGCGGTGCTCTGGCTCCAGGTCGAGCAGGGTTGGGAGGGCCGGCGGGCGAAGAAGCAGGCCCGCGACTACTGGCGGCAGAACGCCGCCACCTGGCGCGAGGTCCCGCTGCCGGCGCTGGCCGGCGTGGACCTCGACCTGGTGCTGGACCCGCCGCACCGCAGCTTCCGGGTCGCCGGCACCTACGCGCTCGCCAACCTCGATGCCGCGCCGCTCACGCGCTTTCCGGTGACCGCCGGCTTCCACTGGGACTCGCTGACCTGGACGCTGGACGGTGCGCCCTGCCGGACCGAGAACCGCTCCGGCCTGCACGTCGTCACGCTGCCGCGGCCGCTGGACCGCGGCGACACCGTGCGGCTCGGCTTCCGCTACCGCGGCACCTACCCGCGCGGCGCCAGCCGCAACGGCGGTGCGGGCGAGGAGTTCATCGTGCCCTCGAGCGCGGTGTTCACCGGCTTCGAGGGACCGGCGCTGGTGCCGCAGCTCGGCTTCCTCGACGACATCGGGCCCGAGGCCAAGGACCGCCCCGAGCCGCGCCAGTACCCCGACGACGTCGAGCGCGGCGACCTGCCGGCGATGCTGCCCTCGGCCCGCGCCTGGTACGACACCCGCATCCGCGTGACCGTGCCCGCCGACTTCTGCGCCAACGCCAACGGCGTGCTCGTCGGCGAGACCGTGCGCGACGGCCGGCGGACGCTCACCTTCGTCACCGACCGGCCCGTGCACCTGTTCAACGTTGTCGCCGGGCGCTGGGTGGTGCGGAGGGCCGACGGCGTCGCCGTCTACTACCACCCCGCGCACACCTACAACCTCGACGAGATCGTGCTGGCGCTGCGCGGCGCGCGGCGCTGGTACTCGGAGTGGTTCGCGCCCTACCCCTGGCGCGAGCTGCGGCTCAGCGAGTTCCCCGACCTGCGGACCTACGCCATGGGCTCGCCGACCAACATCACCTTCTCCGAGGGCATCGGCTTCCTGACCAGGAGCGAGCCGAAGTCCGACGCGCCCTTCTGGGTCACCGCCCACGAGGCCGCGCACCAGTGGTGGGGCAACATCCTCGTGCCCGCGGCGCGGCCCGGCGCCGACGTGCTGTCCGAGGGGATGGCGCACTTCTCGACCATCCTGCTGATCGGGCAGGTCAAGGGTCGGCAGCAGCAGTTCGCCTTCCTGCGGCAGATCGAGGACCAGTACGCGAACACGCGGCGGGCCGACGCCGAGCGCGCCCTGGCGCGCGTGGACGGCTCGCGGCCGGCGGACGGCCTGATCATCTACGACAAGGGCGGCTGGACGGCGTGGATGATGATGCAGTTGATCGGGCGCGAGCGGATGCTCGCCGGGCTGCGGGACTTCATCGCCGCCTGGCGCGACCGGCAGGACGACCACCCGGTGCTGCAGGACTACCTGGCGCACCTGCGCCGCTACGCCCCCGACACCACCGCCTACGACGCCTACGTGCGCCAGTGGTACTGGGACGTTGTCGTGCCCGAGTACCGCCTGAGCGACGCCCGCGCCGTGCGGCGCGGGGGCGCCTGGGAGGTGCGGGGTGTCGTGCGCAACGCCGGCAGCGGCACCATGCCGGTGGAGATCGCGGCGGTGCGCGGGGTGCGCTTCGCCGACGTGAAGCAGGGCGAGGAGCCGTGGCGCGACGCGCGCGCCACCGTGGTGCTGGGGCCGAAGCAGTCGCGCACCGTCGTCATCCGCTGCGGCTTCGTGCCCGAGCGGCTCATCGCCGATCCTGACTTCCGCGTGCTGCAGCTCGAGCGGCAGAAGGCGACGACCCGGATCGAGTGTGCCTCGCCGGTCGCCGCCGGCGGGACGACGGAGCGTCGCCCCGCGCCGCGGAGCTGAGGCCCGCGCCTAGTCGGGCCGCACGCGCGCGACCACCAGGGTCGGCGTGCGGGCGAGGATCTCGAGCGGCCGCTCGAGGTCGCCGGCCACGTCGTGCTCGCGCGCCGGGCGGAAGGCGAGATAGGTCGCGCCGTCGCCGGCGCGGTGCGCGCGCAGCGTCGTCGGCGTGGGGGCGCCGAGCACCAGCGGGCGCGCCGCGTACCAGCGCAGCGAGGGCGGCGGCGGCTCGACCATCAGCACCGGGGCGCCCGCCGGCGCCACCACCGCCAGCGTCTCGGCCGCGGTGCGCGCGTTCAGCCAGTCCTCCATCGGCGGCAGCACGGCCAGCGAGATGATCGGCGTGCCCAGCGCCACCGGCAGCGCCAGCAGCACGGCGGCCAGGCGCCGGCGCCGCACGAGATCGGCGAGGAACGGTGCCCACGAGGTCAACAGCGTGACCGCGCCGAGGGCGCGCAGGCCCGGAGCGGCGTCGGCGACGCGACCCGCCAGCAGCACGAACATCAGCGCCGTCACGCTGCCGACCACCGCCAGCGTCAGCGTCGTGCGGGTCAGCGCGCGGGCCAGGCGCGTCGGCTCCTCGAACAGGTGGTCGAGCAGGCGGCCGCAGAGCAGTGCCGCGGCGGGGGCGGCGGGCAGCGCGGCGCTGAGCGGCGGCGAGGGGTAGACGAGGATCGGTACCAGCGCGGCGAGCAGGCAGGCGACGAGGAAGTGGGCCGCGCCCTCCTCGTGGCGCTCGCGCTCCAGCTCGCGGGCCGGCGCGGGGTCCGGGCCGTAGGTGGCGGAGCCCAACCGCCGCAGCCGATGGCGCCACCACGTCGCGGCGTGCAGCATCGCGTCCGGCAGCAGCGCCGTCCACGGGAAGCAGCCGACCACCAGGAACGGAACCGCGTACACGATTCCCGCGAACCACGGCGTCGCGGCCCCGGCGGCGTAGGGGAAGAACGGCGCGCGCGCGAGGAACGCCGCGCCGTGGCGCAGCGTCATCATGCCGTACCACGGCAGCGCCACCACCACGAGGACGACCAGGCCGACCCACGGCCGCGCGTGCCGCCAGTCGTCGCGGTCGCGGGCCAGCGCCACGTAAAGCGCCAGGCCGCCCAGCGGCCACAGCGCAGTCAGCGGGCCGGCGACGAGCAGCGCCGCCGCCAGCGCGCCCCAAGTCACGACCAGGCGCAGGTCCCGGCCGCCGGGGCGGCCGAAGACCACGTCGGCCAGGCCGGTGACGCCGATCCAGGCGAGCAGCGTGCCGAGCAGTTGCGTGCCGTCGCCGCGCGCGGCCAGCGGCAGCGCCACCGTGGTGACCAGCGCCGCGGCGGCGAAGAGGCCCGCGCGCGCGCCGAAGTGGCGCGCGCCGGCCGCGCCGGTGACCAGCACCAGCAGCACCGCCAGCGCCGCGCGCAGCCGGCGCGAGGCGAGCGGCGTCTCGCCCGGCCGGGCGTGGGCCCACACGTCGAGCGCGTAGGCGCCGAGCGGCTTCTCGAAGAAGGCCTCGCCGTCGAGCCGCGGCGTCAGCGCGTCGGCGCCGTGGGTCAGTTCGTGGGCGACCACGGCATCGCGGGCCTCGCGCTCATCCAGCACGCCGATGCGGTCGAGCCCGAGGAAGAGCACGAGCACGCAGAGCGCGGCGAGGACGAACGGGGCGAAGCGCATGGCCGGGAGGGTAGCAGAGGGACGAGAGCCTGCCGACATCCTAGGTGTCCGAGTCGGTCCCCGCCATCGCCTCCCGCACCTGGCGCGCCAGCGCGTCGAGGGTGAAGGGCTTGCGCAGCAGCGGCGCCAGCGGCGGCTCGGCCCCGGCGGTGCCCGACGCGGGCGCGTAGCCGGAGATGTAGAGCACGCGCAGGCCGGGGCGATCCCGGCGCAGCCGCTGCGCCACCTCGGGACCGCCGAGCCCCGGCATCACCACGTCGGTCACGAGCAGGTCGAGCGTCGGCTCGCGCTGCGCCAGGGCCAGGGCCTCCGCGCCGTGACGCGCGACGAGCACGCGGTAGCCGAGATCGGCGAGCGCCGCACTCACGAACCCGCGCACGTCGTCCTCGTCCTCGACGAGCAGGATGGTCCCGCTGCTGTGCGGCGAGGGCGCCGCCTCGTCGTTGATCGGCTCCGCGCCGGCCGCGGTTCCCGCCGCCGGCAGGTAGACGCGGAAGGTCGTGCCGGCCCCGGGGGCGGAGATCACCTCGATGTCGCCGCCGCTCTGCTGGACGATGCCGTAGATGGTCGAGAGCCCGAGGCCGGTGCCGCGACCGCGCGCCTTGGTGGTGTAGAACGGCTCGAAGATGTGCTGCACCGTCTCCGCGTCCATGCCGGTGCCGGTGTCGGTGACGGTCAGTGTCGTGCCGCGGCCGGGGCAGCCGGGCCGGCAGGGCGCGCTGGCGCCGCCGCAGTCGTGCCGCGCGGTCTCGATCAGCAGTTGTCCGCCGTCGGGCATGGCGTCGCGGGCGTTCACCACCAGGTTGACGAGCACCTGCTCGATCTGTCCGGGGTCCACCCGCACCGGGTCGAGGCGGTCCCCCAGCCGGGTCTCGAGCTGGATGGTCTCGCCGATCAGCCGCTGCAGCATCCTGGCCATGTCGGCGACGATGGTGTTGAGGTCCACGATGCGCGGCCGCACCGGCTGGCGGCGGCTGAAGGCGAGCAGCTGCCCGATCAACTCGGCGGCGCGATGCGAGGCCTTGTGCACCTCCTCGATGTCGTGGCGGGCCTCCGCCGGCAGCCCGTCGCGCCGCAGCGTCATCTCGCTGAAGCCCTGAATGACCGTGAGGAGGTTGTTGAAGTCGTGCGCGACGCCGCCGGCGAGGCGCCCCAGCGCCTCCATCTTCTGCGCGTGGTGGAGCTGCTGCTCGAGCTGGCGGTGCGCGGTGAGGTCCACGTACACGCCGACGACGCCCCGGGGCGTGCCGTCGGGGCCGGGGATGGGGGCGACGGAGATGCTCAGCTCCAGCCGGCCGCCGTCGCGTCGCTGGCGCCGGACCTCCATGGTGGTCAGTCGCTCGCCGGCGAGCGCGCGCCCGATCAGTTCCTGCGAGTCGCGTTGCTCCTCGGCCGGCACGTAGGGCAGATCGGCGCGGCCGACCAGTTCGGCGGCGGTCCAACCGAACAGGCGCTCGGCGGCCGGGTTCCACAGGATCAGCCGGCGCTCGTGGTCGAGCACGGCGATGGGGGCCGGCGAGGCGGTGATCACCGTGCTCAGGGTCTCGTAGGCGCTCCGCGCCTCGGCCGCCACGCGCTCGAGCTGCGCCTGGCGCTCCTGCAGGCTCTGCGCCGCCATGTCGAAGAAGCGCGCGAGGTCGCCCAGCTCGCCCGGCTCCGCGATGCCGGTGCGCGCGTCCATGTCGCCCGCCCGCAGGCGGTGGGCGGCCGAGATGATGCGGTCCACGGGGCTCAGGACGAAGTGCCGGGCCCCGAGCCAGGCGGCGATCACCGCGACCAGCAGCGCCAGCGCGAGAAGCGCGAGCGAGCGCGCCAAGTCGCGGTCGGCCTCGGCGAAGACGCGCCGGCGATCCATGCCGAACACCGCGAAGGCCGCGACCCCGTCGGGACTGCCGATGGTGTGCAGGTCCCACGAGCGCCGCACGCCGTCGCTTCCCTTCGCCTCCAGGATCCGGCCCGGCTGCGCCTCCAGCGTCCGGACGATGGCGGAGTCGGCGAAGGGCAGGCCGACCCGGCCCTCGGGCTCGGGCTGGCAGGCCAGCACGGTGCCGTGGTGGTCGAGCACGGCGAACACGGTGCCCCCCGGCAACGGATTGCCGGTGGGCACGGCGCTCAGCCAGCCCAGGTCGAGGGCGGCGTAGATCACGCCGCGCGGTCGCCCGTCCGGGCCGAACACGGGGCGGGCGACGTTGAGGGTCGGGGTTCGGGTGATGCGGCCGACCTGGTACTCGCCGACGGAGAACGCGCCGGTGGCCAGCGCCCGGCGGAAGTAGGGCCGGTCGGTCAGGTTCACGGGGTTGCGCAACGGCAGGGCGCTGGCGAGCACGTCGCCGTTCGGGGCGATGAGCCCGAGGTTCCCGTAGCGACCGCGGGCTCGGGCGGCGCGCGGCCCGCCGCCGTCGGCCGTGGCGATGGAGCGTTCCCGACGGAGCAGGTCGCGGAGGATGCGCTCGCAGGCGGTCGCGTCGCTCCGGCGGGTCTCGGGCAGGTCGGCGAGCACGTCGAGCAGTGTGTGGGCGTCGCGCACGGCCCGGGCGATCTCCCGCGCGGCCTGCTCACCGAGCTGGTGCGCCTCCGTCAGGCACTGCTGCTCGATGAGGCGCCGCCGCTGGAGGTCCTGGTGGACGAGGAGCCCGAGGGTGGGCAGCGCCGCGAACAGGACGAGGCCCGCCAACCTCACGCGCAGGGAGGCGAAGTATCGAACCATGCTCCTCCGGATCTCGACGCGGCCGAGCGTGCCCGCAGGCTAGCCCGGACTATTCATGAACCGCAAGCCGAGGATGCGGGATGGTCGTGGAGGACAAGGAGAACGGCGTGGCCGCGACGCAGTCGGGGTTGAACACCCCGTCGAGGAGCGGCCACGCCGCACGACGCAGTCATCCGCGGCCAGACCGCGTCCGCAGGCGCGGGCTCATGAATAGTCCGGGCTAGGGCGTGGCGCTCCGGCTGTCCACCCGCATCTTCCGCATCTTCCGCATCTTCCGTCGTGGTCCGCCGGTCGCCGCGGTGGCGGGGGGCCTCGCCGGCAGCGCGGCGACCGAGTGCCTCGCCAGGGCGCCGCGTTGCGCCGGATGGAGCGTCGCCCTAGCCTGCACGGTTCGGGCGCCCGCCGCGGCGGCCGCGGGCACCCACCGCCCGGGCCGGCATTCCGCCCCACGAGGAGGAGCCCCGCCATGTTCCGTCCGTTGCGAGCGTTCGCCGTGTTGATCATGTCGGTCGCCCTGCCGGCGTCGGTCGCCGCGGTCGAGGAACCGATGCGCCTGAGCGTGGATGCGTCCACGGCGCCGGGGCGCGTGCTGCACGTGCAGCTCGCCATCCCGGTGCGTCCGGGACCGCTCACCCTGCTCTATCCCAAGTGGATCCCGGGAAATCACATGCCCTCGGGGCCGATCGCCGACCTCGCCGGACTGCGGCTCAGCGCCGGCGGGCGGCCGGTCGAGTGGCGGCGCGATCCCGTGGATCCGTACGTGTTCCGCTGCCGCGTACCGGCGGGGGCGAGCCAGCTCGACGTGGCCTTCGATCGCCTGCAATCCCCGGCCGGGGCGTTCGCCTCGGGACGCTCGCTGACCTCGCAGCTCGCGGTGCTCGACTGGAACGAGCTGCTGCTCTACCCGGCGGGGCGCCCGTTGGCCTCGCTGATGGTGGCGGCGCGGCTGCGCCTGCCGCCGGGCTGGAGCTGCGCCACGGCGCTCGCCGTCGCCGACAGCGCTGTCGGCGCGATCGGCTTCGCGCCGGTGCCGCTCACGACGCTGGTGGACTCGCCGGTGCAGGCGGGAGCGCACCGGCGGCGCGTCGAGGTGGGTCCGGCCGCCGGTCCGCCGGTGGCGGTGAGCGTGGCGGCGGACGGCGAGGCCGATCTCGAGCTGCCGCCCGGGCAGGTGGCGCAGTGGCGGCGCCTGGTCGCCGAGACCACGACCCTGCTCGGCCCGCCGCACTACCGGCGCTACGAGTTCCTCCTCTCGCTCAGCGACGACCTCGACCACTACGGGCTCGAGCACCTCGAGTCGAGCGACGACCGCGCCCCGGCGCGCTCGCTGACCGACGAGACGTGGCGCGGCGTGGGCGCGGACCTGCTGCCGCACGAGTACGTGCACTCGTGGAACGGCAAGTACCGCCGCCCCGCCGGTCTGCTGCGGCGCGACTTCCAGGAGCCGGAACGCACCGACCTGCTGTGGATCTACGAGGGCCTCACCGAGTACCTGGGCTGGGTGCTGACGGCGCGCAGCGGCCTGGCCACGCCGACCCGCATGCTCGAGGAGCTGGGCTACGAGGCGGCCGGGCTCGAGCGCGCCCCGGGCCGCGCCTGGCGCTCGCTCGAGGACACCGAGGTCTCGGCGCCCTTCACCTCCGGCGGGCCGACGACGTGGCTGTCGCGCCGGCGCGGCGCCGACTACTACGACGAGGGCATGCTGATCTGGCTCGAGGCCGACGTGCTGATCCGCCGACGCAGCGGCGGCCGGCGCTCGCTCGACGACTTCTGCCGCGCCTTCTTCGGCGGTGCGGGCAGCGCGGGAACGGTGGCGCCCTACGAGATGGCGGACGTGGTGAAGGCGCTCGATCGGGTGCTGCCTTACGACTGGAGCGGCTTCTTCGCGACGCGGCGCTCCGCGGTCACGCCGCACGCGCCGCTGGGCGGCATCGTCGAGGGTGGCTGGCGGCTGGCCTGGGCCGAGGGCGCCACCGACTACGAGCAGGCGCTCGAGGCGACGGACGGCGGCACCGACCTGCGCCTGTCGCTGGGGCTCGCGCTCGACGAGGACGACGTCGTCACCGACGTGGTGCCGGGCAGTGCGGCCGGCGACGCCGGGCTGGCGCCGGGCATGAAGCCGCTGGCGGTGAACGGCCGGCGCTTCGACGTCGAGCGGCTGCGCGACGAGCTGCGCGCCGGTCGCGACGGCAGCGCGCCGCTCGAGCTGATCGTCGAGGACGGCGAGCTGGTGCGGACCTTCCGGCTCGATTGGCACGGCGGCGAGCCGCACCCGGTGCTGGTGCGGGACACCACGCGGAGCGACCTGCTGACGGAGATCCTGGCCCCGCGCACGCCGGTCGTGGACGAGGCGGTCGGGGAGTAGCGCCCCGACCGCGGTCGGGGCGGGCTCCGGTCGGTCCCGGCGCCGGATTCGGACGATTCCCCGTGCGGCCCGGCGCATCCACAGGGTATCCTCATGGATTCAACCCACGACGAGCCCGCTCCTCCGGCCGGACCGGAAAGGAAGACCCATGTCCCGGATCCACGACAGCATCGCCGACACCATCGGACACACGCCGCTGGTGCGATTGCAGCGCCTGCAGGAGGGCCTGCAGGCCGAGCTGGTGCTCAAGCTCGAGTCCTTCAACCCGATGTCCTCGGTCAAGGACCGCATCGGTGACGCCATGGTGCGCGACGCGCTCGAGCGCGGCGCCATCCGCCCGGGCGTGACCACGGTGATCGAGCCGACCTCGGGCAACACCGGCATCGCGCTGGCCTTCGTCTGCGCCGCGCGCGGCATCCGGCTGGTGCTGACCATGCCCGAGACCATGTCGCTGGAGCGGCGCCGCATCCTGCAGGCGCTGGGGGCGCGGGTCGTGCTCACCGAGGGACCGAAGGGCATGAAGGGCGCGATCGCGCGGGCCGAGGAGCTGAGCCGCGAGATCCCCGACTCGATGATCATCGGGCAGTTCGAGAACCCGGCCAATCCGCGGGTGCACCGCGAGACCACGGCGGTCGAGATCTGGGAGGACACCGACGGCCGCGTGGACGCGATCGTCGCCGGCGTGGGCACGGGCGGCACCATCACCGGCGTGGCCGGGGCGCTCAAGGAGCGGAACCCGGCGCTGCGCGCGATCGCGGTGGAGCCCGCCGATTCGCCGGTGCTCTCGGGCGGGGCGCCCGGGCCGCACAAGATCCAGGGCATCGGCGCCG